>JAHJRX010000062.1 GCA_018830565.1 bacterium
GGCCGGGTGGGAAATCATCATTGCCGGAACAACAGGTAGGAAAGGTCAATACTGATATTTCTGCCTCAGAATTGATCTGGCAATTCTTTGAGAGACATCACAAGTAGAAAAAGCCTTCTGGTTTGCAGGAATAAGCAAACTAAGGTTCTTTTGTGATTAACTTGATAGTATTTGGTATTTTGGGCTTATACTAAAGAAAGATTGATTAAATTTCATGGTGTCTCTAAAGATTATTTCCCTCTCTATCTCAAAGAAATGGAATTTAGATATAATTATAGAAAAGATAATATTTTTGAAATTTTAGTAAAATATCTTTGTGATTTAGAGCCAAATCGCTTATAATTGTCTTATGTAATAGTGAACTTAAAAGGAGGAAAACCATGGCTAAAGGTCAAAAGACAAAAAAAGAGGTAAAAAGGAAATCTGAAAAAACATTGAAAGAGAAAAGGCTTGAAAAAAAAGAAAAAAAAGAAAATAAGTAATTTTGTCTAACCCTTTGCGGCAATGATCATAAAATACATTGACATTTTCTAACAAAATTTGGTAGAGTTGCCTTAAGTGAAACGCCGGGGTGGTGGAATTGGTAGACACGCATGTTTGAGGGGCATGTGGGAGTAATCCTGTACGGGTTCAAATCCCGTCTCCGGCACCATTTTTAGGTATTGAACTTGGAAAAAGATTTAATTAAGGAATTATTAAAGTCGGATAGTAAGTCAGATAGTAATAAAAAGATATTAGATTCCTTTGAGAAGGTCGATAGTTTTAGAACTATCTTTACCTTAGTTAATATGTTAGAAGACAAAGAAGTAGGGATAAAAGCAGCCTTAATCTTAGGCAAAGTAAAGTCAGAAAAAGTATTTTTTCCTTTAATGGATGTTTTTACTAAAGGAAGGCCTGCTGCTCGTAAAAACGCAGCTTGGGTTTTAGGAGAACTTGGCGACAAAAGAGCAGTTCCAGCTTTAGTCGAGGTTTTAAAAAACAAGTATCTAGATATAAATTTACTCCAAAATGTAGCTCAGGCTTTAGGAAAGATAAAATCAGAAGTTTCAATAGTTCCTTTAATTAAAGTTTTAAAAAATAAAGAGATTAGATGGAGCGTGGCTCAAGCCTTAGGTGAATTTAAGTCTAAAGTAGTCTTAAGAGCATTAATAGCACATCTTGATTATCAAGATACGGGGATTCGGATAGGAGTAGTTTGGGCTTTAAGTGCTTTGAAGTCAGAAGAAGCTATTATATCTTTGGTAAAAGCTTTAGACGATCCTAATGAAGAGGTAGTTAAAGGAGCCAGTTGGGCTTTAAGGCAATTTTCTTCAGAAAGAGCTTTGAATAACTTAGTAGAAGAGTTTGTAAAAGCAACACCTAAAGTCAGGGAAAATCTTATCCATATTTTTAGCAAATTTGGAAGTGGAAACACTATTCAAAGACTACAAGAATTATCTTCAAATGTCTCAGAAGAGATAAGGTCTGATCTTAAGGAAGCTATTAGAGCTATTAAAGAAAGATAACTCCTTAAAAATTTGAGGAGTTAATAATAGAGGAGTTAAAATTTAAGGAGTTAATAAAAATTTTAATCTAAGGTTTCCAAAATCATCTCCAAGGCTTTCTGAGTAGCTTGGCTGCGAATCTCTCTTCGAGAACCTTGAAAATTATACTCTTGACAAAGTTTTTTTTTAAGACCAACTAAGGCTATATAGACTAAACCCACCGGTTTTTGAAAGCTACCTCCCATAGGACCAGCAATTCCCGTAAGGCTTATCCCTAGATCGGCGCTACTTTTCTCCCAAGTTTCTTTAGCCATAGATAAAGCAATCTCTTTACTTACCGCACCATATTCTTTAATCATTTTCTCAGGAATGGAAAGAATGTTTGTTTTAGATTCGTTACTGTAAACAATATAACCACATTTAAAATAATTTGAGCTTCCAGAAATCTTGGTAAGTTGATAACAAAGTAAGCCTCCGGTGCAAGATTCGGCTACGGCTATAGTTAAATGATTATTTAACAATTTCTTAGCTATTTTTTTGACTAGATCTTTCATAAAAGATTTAAAGCAAAAGACGCAGTTAAGGTTTTTAAGTTACTTTAGGTTTGGTCAAATCTATTACCTTAATTATAAACTAAAACTAAGCTTATTTTTTTAGTCAAGAAGAAGTTTTGTTTTTAAGGAGTGATGATAAAGATTTATCTTATTATATTACCTTTATATACCTTGCTTATTTTTTTTAGTCAAGAAGAAGTTTTGTTTTTAGGGAGTGGCGATAAAGATTTACCTTGTTACCTACCTTGTAAAAATACTTGTTAAGAGATAAGAAGAAGTGTAAAATAGGTCTTTATTTAAACCCAGAGATGGGAAGATAAGACCAAGAGGAATTAAGAAAATGAAGACCTGTTTGGATTGTATTCCTTGCTTTTTAAGACAAACCCTTGATGTAGCCAGAAGGGCTAATGCTGGTCAAGCTAAACAAGAAGAGATCTTAAAAGAAGTTAATAAGATGATGGCTGATATTTCGTTAAAGGTGTCTCCTCCGGAAATAACCAGAAGTATCTATGCCTTAATAAGAGAGAAAACAGGAGTAATTGATCCTTTTAAGGAAGTCAAAGAGAAAAGCAATCAACAAGCTAATAACCTTTATTCTATCTTAAAGAAAAAAGTAGAAGATTCAAACGATAAGTTACTTACTTCAATAGAATTAGCTATTGCTGGGAATGCTATTGATTATGGGCTAAAAGATTCTTTGGAGATCAATAAGGAGATAGAAAAAATATTAAACTACCATTCTTGTCTTTTTAATGATTACAAAACTATCTTTAATTACTTAGAGTTTAAAGAAGCTTTAAGCAAAGCCAAGACAATATTATACATAGCTGACAATGCTGGAGAAATTCTTTTTGATAAAATCTTAATTGAGGAGTTAAATAAGGAAGTAATTTTTGCGGTAAAAGGTAAGCCTATTATCAATGATGCCTTAATGGAAGATGCTTATGCTTGCGGGCTGGATAAATGCTCTCAGCTTGTTTCAAGTGGGTGTGATGCCCCAGGAACAATCCTGAAGTTTTGTTCCAAGGAATTTTTAGCTATCTATCAAGATGCAGATTTAGTTGTTAGTAAGGGTCAGGGAAACTTTGAAACTTTATCAGAAGATTCCAGATCCATTTTCTTCTTATTTAAAGTAAAATGTCCGGTAGTGGCTAAAGATATTAAGTGTAAAATGGGAGATCTAGTTTTAAAGAAATCAAGTTAATAGCTTTAAGGAATTTCGTTGGTATCAACCCTTCGAGTTCGGCAACTCCAGAAGCCTTTGTTCAAATTCTTTAGATTTGGCATCATAATTAGACGTTAGCTAACAAGGATTTATTCAAGAAAGATCAGGAGGTTTTGATGAAAGAATATAAGGTTATCTTTTATCCTAACCAAAGAGAAGTAAGCGCTCCAGAAGGAGAGAACTTATTAAGAATAGCAGCTGCGGCTGGGCTTTATATCACTGCTTCTTGTGGCGGAAATGGAAGTTGTGGGAAATGCAAGGTTATCATTGAGTCTGGAGAAGTTGAAGAAGGAATTTCAGAAAGACTTACTCCTGATGAGATAAAGAAGGATTATAGATTAGCTTGTGCCTCTAAAATAAAGAGCCATCTGGTGGTAAGGATTCCGGTAGAGTCTCAAATTTCAGATAAGAGAGTCTTAGAAGGGGCTGTCTCAAAGAGATTAGTCATTCAAGAACAATTAAAGACTCTTACTCCTGATGGTAAGATTGATCCTATGGTAAAGAAATACCATCTTGAGTTACCCCTTCCAACCTTAGAAGATAATATTGATGACTTTTCAAGAATTAAAAGAGCTCTCAAGATGACATATGATCTTCATGATTGCTCAATCTCTCTTTCTTGCTTAAAGGCATTGCCCATGCTTTTAAGAAAAGCTAATTTTAAAGTTACCTTAAGTCTGCTGAAAGATAAAGATATATCAGAGATAGTCAATATAGAAGAAGGTGATCAAACTAAAGAACATTATTGTTTGGCTATAGATATAGGCACTACTTCAATTTACGCCAGACTTATTAACCTTTTCTTAGGAGAAGAGGTGGCGACTACTTCTGATTTTAATGCCCAAATTGCTTATGGTGAGGACATTATTAGTCGAATAGTTTATTCTCAAAAAGGAGAGGGGCTTAAGATTCTTCAAGAAGCAGTAGTTAAAACCATCAATGAGTTAATTAATAGTATTGTTAAAGAAGCCAAGATTACTGAAGAAAAGATCACTTATTTAGTTATCGCTGGCAATACCACAATGGAACATTTATTCTTAGGAGTTAATCCTAAGTATATTCGAGAAGCACCTTATGTCCCAGCAGTAAATTTTCTTTATCAAGTAAAGGCTTCAGAAGTAGGGCTAAAGTTATTCCCCCATACTCCTCTCTACCTTCTTCCTGGTGTATCAAGCTATGTCGGAGGTGACATTACGGCGGGAGTTTTAGCTACCGGCATTACTCAATCAACCGAATTAACTTTATATGTGGATATTGGCACCAACGGAGAGGTGGTTTTAGGAAATAAAGATTGGTTAGTAGCTACCGCTTGTTCAGCTGGCCCTGCTTTTGAAGGAGGAACAATCAAGCATGGGATGAGAGCTACTCTTGGAGCTATAGAACAAGTGGAGATAGATAAAAATTTTGAGCCCATGATTATTACTATTGGCCATAGACCACCAAAAGGAATATGTGGAGCAGGTCTGATTAGTCTCGTCGCTGAGCTTTTGGAAGCAGGGATAATAAACCAGAAAGGAAAGTTTAATCTTGAAATAAAGGAGACTCCTCGAATTAGAAAAAATAAGGCTATCAAGGAGTATGTCCTTGCTTTTAAAGATGAGGCCGGGATTGATGAAGATATAGTAATTACAGAATCAGATATTGACGATCTTATTCGAGCCAAAGGGGCGATGTTTGCTGGGATTTTTACTTTATTAAATAGCGTGGGAGTTGAGATAGCTGATATCTCCAAAATAATAATTTCAGGAAATCTTGGATTTCACTTAGAGATAGAAAAGGCCATAACTATTGGTCTTCTCCCGGAAGTAGATTATGCTAAATTTATCTTTATTGGAAATGGTTCTTTATTGGGAGCAACTATTTCTGCTTGTTCAAAAAAGATGCTAAAACAAGCAAAAGAAATAGCCAGTTCGATTACTAATATTGAACTTTCGGATAATCCTAAATTTATGGAAGAATATATAGCGGCTCTTTTTCTACCCCATACCAACGATCAAAGATTCCCTCAAGTTTATAAAAGACTCTTAAGTTAAGAAAGTGAAAGAAGCTTTATAAAAGAAGTAAAAATTTCTAGTTTTTTTAAAAGGAGAAAATATGATCCCTATCCCAAAAATAGTAAGCTTGACATGGAGAGCTATTTTATTGATAGGATTATCTTTGTTTGTTTCAAAGATGGTCTTTGGGCAGGTGCTTGGACAGAAACCTGAAAAGAATATCTATTCCCTGATGGAGTTTGATGAGTTAGAAAAAGTAATAGCGGAGCAGGAAGAGATCTTAAAAAAAGAACCCTCCGGAATAACGACTTTAAAGATTTTAGGTATTGCTTATCATAATTTAAGTGTCATAGGTAAAAAGGGTGTTTCTAAAAAGGCATTCTCTATTTTAGCTAAGGCTTATGAGAGCAAATCAGACGATTATGAAATTTTGGCATATCTGGGCAGCACAAAGACATTATTAGGCCGGGATGCTTTTGTCCCTTTTAATAAACTTTACTATGTTTACGAGGGGTGCCAGTTGATGGATAAAGCAGTTTCCAAAGCACCAGATAATTTTGTAGTAAGACTATGTAGAGCTAATAATAGTCTGGCTCTTCCTTCGTTTTTCAGACGAGCTAAATATGTCAAAAAAGATATGTTTTATCTTTTAAAGATGGGTAGAGAAAAGAAATTTTCTCCTGAGTTGTTAGCTACTATTTACTGTCTTCTTGGCGAATATTACAAAGTAGAGGAAAGATGGGAATTAGCAAGTGATTATTGGGAAAAGGCAGTAAAGATTGCTCCTAACTCCAAAGATGGAATGTTATCAAAGAAGCGATTAGAGGTTTATAAGCCTTAAAAAGAGGGTTCTTCTATGAAGCGATTAGAAGTATAAGTTTTAAAAAGAGGGTTCTTCTATGTTAATTGTTTCAGTGAAAGATGTATATGCAATCCATTAATTAAGTTGACATACCTCGTAGGGAAAATCCACCCCCTAACCCCCGCCAGCGGGGGACAGCCTCGTGGATGTCCGTTGTTTCGTTGCCTTTTCGGACAGGGACAAGCTTATCCCCCGCTGGCGGGGGTTAGGGGGTGGAAATACAACTAATTTATCAGATTGCATGTAGTTAAGAAATAAGTAAGGGTCAAAGCAAAGGCCTGGCCAGTAAGGGGATTCTTTTATGTTAATTGTTTCAGTGAAAGATGTAGTTAAGGAATATAAGCTTGGCAAAACAAAGGTGAATGCCCTTAGAGGGGTAAATTTAGAGATTAA
This sequence comes from bacterium, assembly GCA_018830565.1. Lineage (NCBI taxonomy): Bacteria > bacterium. Next base: position 6,513 of record JAHJRX010000062.1, read on the forward strand.
AGACAGAGAGCTTGTCGCGATCTGTGGTCCTTCAGGCAGTGGAAAAACAACTTTACTTAATATTATTGGCTGCTTGGATCAGCCCACCTCTGGAACAGTTCAAATTATCAATGAAAATGCCGCTTTTTTTTCTGATGCCAAGCTTTCTGAATTACGAAATAAGCACCTTGGTTTTATCTTCCAAACCTTTAATCTTATTCCTGTCCTTACTGCTTACGAAAATGTAGAATATCCCCTCTGGATTTTAGGAAAGCCAGGTCTTGAAAGAAAGGCTATGGTTCTAAAAATGTTGGATGAAGTAGAATTACTTGACTATAAAAACCATAAGCCTGATGAATTATCTGGTGGACAAAGACAACGGGTAGCTATTGCCCGAGCCTTAGTAAATATGCCTAAACTTGTCTTAGCAGATGAGCCAACGGCCAACTTAGATTCCCAGACCGGAATGAGTATTTTAAAACTTATGCAAAAGATAAATGAGGAGTTTTCTACAACCTTCATCTTCTCTACCCATGATCCACAAGTAGTAAAGTATGCCAATAAAGTATATCACCTCAGGGATGGCAAGGTCTCGGAATTAACGGAGGGATAATTGAAATTCTTTAGCTTAGCCTTAAGAAATATCTTCCGAAACAAAAGGCGAACTACCATTACCTTTTTAGCTATCATCTCTGGAATGATAGGATTAATTGTCTTTGGTGGATTTGTAGAGTACTCTTTCTGGGGATTAAGGGAATCTACCATTAGGTCTCAATTAGGCCATCTTCAGGTCTATAAAAAGGGCTATTGTAAAAAAGGTATCGCTAACTCGTCAGAATATCTAATTAAGAATTACCAAGAATTAGAAGAGATTTTTTATAAAATTCCTTGTCTCGAATTAGTTACCGCTAGACTTTCATTCTCTGGGCTTATCTCGACAGGTGAAAAGACTCTTGTTTGTAAAGGGGATGGGGTTATTCCTGAAAAAGAGGCCAAACTGGCAAGTTTTGAAACGATCATAGAAGGAGAGGGCTTATTTAAAGAAGATCAAGCCGAACTGGTTATTGGCAGAGAGCTTCAAAAGTCACTTGGCGCAAAAATAGGAGATTATCTGACCATTCTTACTACTACTCCTGAAGGGATGATCAATGCGGCTGATGTTAAACTAATTGGGGTATGCCAAAGTGGTTCCAAGGAGTATGATTCTGTCTATGTAAAACTTCCACTCAAGATAGTTCAACAACTCTTTTCTACTACTAGCGTAGAAAAGATAGTCATCTTATCAGACAAAACAGAACATACCCCAGAAATAGCGCGAAGACTGACCATTTTATTTAAAGAGAAAAATCTTAACTTAGAGTTTAAAACATGGGATCAATTAGCTGAATTTTATCATAGCGTGGTGAGATTATATAATGGAATTTTTAAAGTAGTGAAAGTTATTATTGCCCTAATTGTGTTGTTCAGTATAGCTAACACCATGACTATGTCAGTATTTGAGCGAATAAGAGAGATAGGAACTTTACGAGCCATTGGAACAAAAAAAATACAGATTTTAACGCTTTTTCTCTGGGAAGGGTTTCTTACCGGCGTAATTGGCGCCATATTAGGTATGATAACCGGGATTTTTATAGCCACGATCATAAACCTTGGTGGTGGTATCTATATTCCACCACCACCAGCTATGACCATAGGTTATAATGCCTTGATCCTTATTGTCCCGGAGGTGCTTTGGTATTCTTTTATCTCTACCGTAATTGTAGCTACTATTTCAGCATTTTACCCAGCATTTAAGGCGACACGATTAAATATTGTCGAATCTTTAGCCCACACTTAAAATAATGAAAAGGTAAAAAAAAATGCGAAGAATAATCTTTTTGATATTTTTTTTGATATTTCTGGTAATAACTTCTAAAACCTATGCCCTTAGTCCCAAGGAAATGTTAGAAAAAATTGACGAAATAAGGGCTCCGGCTAAAACTTTTAGCTTTGATCTTAAAATTACCTACAAAAGAGAAGGAGAAAAAGACATTGAACAAAGGCTTGAGGTTAGAATTAAGGAGGCCGATAAAAGCTTAGTAAAATTTACTGCTCCACCTGAAAATAAGGGCAAACTTTTTCTTATGATCGGTAATAATATGTGGATATACATTCCTGGAACAAGAGAGCCAATTAGGATTTCGCCTCAACAACGATTATTAGGTCAGGTTTCAAATGGCGATGTGGCCCGAGTAGTTTATTCTCTTGACTATGAGGCAAAATTATTAGAAGAAGAAAAGCTTAAAGGGACACCATGGGTCAAACTTGAATTAAATGCCAAAACTCTTCAGGCAACTTATAGTAAGATTATTCTTTGGGCTGAAGCTGAAACTCTTAAACCGCAAAAAGCCGAGTTTTATGCTGTTTCAGGGAAATTATTAAAAATTGCCTTCTATAAGGGCTATACTAAAGTGTTAGATCGGGAACGGCCCTTAATCCTTGAAATCTATGATCAAGTACGCCAAGGAGAGCACACGATTATAGAATATAACCAGATGAAAGTAGTTGATACGCCGGCTGCTTTTTTCCAGAAGACTTATCTAAAACATATCAGATAAAGCCAGCCGTCAGGTATCAGCTTTATGGACAGCGATGACAAAAATAAGATTAGGTTTTCTCTTTCTATTGATAGGAATATATTCTTATGCTTATGCCTATCATGGGGTTGAATATAATGGTGATATTACTGAGCAGGTAAGCTACTATCGCTTAAAGAAAGATTTTCTTCTAAATCCTAATTTAGAACTTGGGCTATTACCAAAATGGGAAAATTTGTTGTCGGCTAATCTTGGGCTAAATATTAGCTATAAGGAATGGCTAAAGATAACTATAAAAGATAGGCCATTATGGTCAATTAAAGATAAGGATGAAAATAGTTGCAAAAATTTTGTAGATGAGGCATATATTGACTTAAAATTATTTAAGACATCATTTCTTACTTTAGGCAAGGAAAACCTTCAAGAAGGAGTGGGACTAAGCTATAATCCTTCGGATTTTTTGGCTGATCTTAAGGAAATGGACTATACCAAAAGGGAGGAAGAACGTAAAATTGAACGCGAAGGGAATTATTTGGTCAGGCTTGAGAAGATAAACCAGAAAATAACCTTCTCTTATCTTCTAGCTCCTAAAATTAACCATTTACAAAAAGAAGAAACAAGAGCTCTGATCAAGCTTTATTCCCTGATCGGAGATGTAGATCTGAGCTTATCTTACCTTCATGTTAAAAAATGGCCTAAATTAGGTATTAACCTTTCGGGAGTAATAGGAAATAAGATTGAATTTCATGCTGAGGTTGGTTTGAGCAAAGGTAGCAAGCGGAAGTTGTTAAGAGAAGAAAGACAAGTAGGGCCAGGGGTTTATGAATATGGAACATATGACGACCCCGAAGATGATAAAATGATATTTACCAAAGCTTTAATAGGCGAACATTATACCTTTGCCAACAAAACAAATGTCATTATTGAATATTTTTTTAACCAAGATGGTTATAGTGAGGCAGAGTGGACTAATTTTATAGATTTAGCGACGGTTGCTTATACTAAATTCAAGCAACCACCGGCTGAACTTCCGGCGGATATCTTCAAAGAGAATCTTAGAAGAGCAAATTCTCTGATGAGATACCGTTATATGCGTAAGAATTATCTATTCTTTAGAGTAAGTAATCCAGAGATTTTTGATGATTATGATGGCCAAATTAGTTTACTTTTAAATGCAGATGATAAAAGTTTGGTAATTATGCCTGCATTTGATTATCAGAAATGGGGGCGTCTGGTTATTAGATTGGGATTAAATTGGTTTTCAGGCAACTCCAAATCTGAATTTGGCTTAGTTCCATACCAGACAGAGTTTCAATTAGGGGTAAAATATTTATTTTAGGAAGAAAGGTCAAATTTTGACTAATAAGCGCTATAACAACAAAGGAGGTTGAAAAGATGTCTACTCGACAAGAGTGTAAAATTGAAAGCAATCGGTTAAAATGTTCTTGTAGTTATGAACCATGTAGTAGGAAGGGTCTTTGTTGTGAATGTATAAGATATCATCGTCAAATGAGTCAATTACCAGCTTGTTTCTTTCCCGGTGACATAGAAAAGACTTATGATCGTTCCATAGAAAGGTTTATTAAAACATATTAACAAAAAGAGAGCTACTAAAAGTAAAGAAATAAGAAAGGAAGAAATTATAATGAGGTCTGACTTAATGAAGAAAGGTTGTCAAAGGGCTCCTCATCGTTCCTTGTTTAAAGCCATGGGGTACACCGATGAAGAACTAAAGAGGCCTATTGTGGGCATAGCTAATTCAGCTAATAAAGTTATTCCAGGGCATGTTCATTTAAATGAGGTGGTAGAGGAAATTAAATCAGGAATAAGATTAGCCGGAGGAACGCCTATGGAATTTTCCACCATTGGAATTTGCGATGGTATTGCCATGGGTCATAAAGGAATGAAGTATTCTCTTGCTTCCAGAGAAATTATTGCTGATTCAGTTGAGATTATGGCGATGGCTTATCCTTTTGATGGTCTGGTTTTAGTAGCGAATTGTGATAAGATTATTCCAGGAATGTTAATGGCTATGTTACGGTTAAATATTCCGGCTATCTTTGTCAGCGGTGGTCCTATGTTGTCTGGAAGGCTTAACGGAAGAGCCATTGATTTAATTACCGTCTTTGAAAGCGTAGGTAAGTATGCTTCTGGAAAGATTACCGAGAGTGAATTAAAAGAGATAGAAAATAAGGCTTGTCCTGGCCCAGGTTCTTGTGCGGGAATGTTTACCGCAAATTCTATGAATTGTCTTAGTGAAGCGTTAGGACTTAGCCTTCCTGGCACAGGAACAATACCAGCCGTAATGGCTAAAAGAAAAAGATTGTCTAAAGAAGCCGGCATGAAAATAATGGAGTTAATTGAAGAGCAGTTATTACCTCGGCATATTGCCACAGAAGCTGCTTTTAGAAATGCCATAGCGGTAGAGATGGCTTTGGGAAGCTCCACTAACACGGTCCTTCATTTACCAGCCATAGCTAATGAAGCCAAGATTAAACTTGACTTAAATTTGTTTAACCAAATAAGTGCCTCAACGCCAAATCTTTGTCGAATTTCTCCGGCTGGCCCATTTCATATGGAAGACTTAAATCAAGCTGGGGGTATTTCCACAGTGATGATGGAGTTAGATAAAAAAGGGCTAATTGAGACTAATTTGGTTACAGTTACCACCAAAACAGTCAAAGAAAATATTAAGGAAGCTAAGAACTTAAATTCTCAGGTAATTCGACCCATTGAAGATCCTTACTCTGACGATGGCGGCTTAGCTATTCTTTTTGGCAATCTTGCTCCCTGCGGAGCAGTGGTAAAAAAATCAGCCGTAGATAAAGATATGCTTATTCATAAAGGACCAGCTAAAGTATTTAACTGCGAAGAAGAAGCGATGGCAGCTATTTTAGAAGGAAAGATTAAGAGGGGAGAAGTAATAATTATTCGTTATGAAGGACCTAAGGGTGGACCAGGAATGAGAGAAATGCTGGGACCTACTTCGGCTATAGCCGGTATTGGTTTAGATAAAGAAGTAGCTTTGCTTACCGACGGAAGATTTTCTGGAGGTTCTCGAGGAGCAGCCATTGGGCATATTTCTCCAGAAGCCCAAGAAGGAGGACCAATAGCTATTATTCAAGATGGAGATATGATTAAGATAGATATACCCAATAAACAGATAGAGGTAGAGTTAAGCCAAGAAGAGATAGAAAGAAGACTTAAGGAATGGAAGGAACCAGAATACAAGATCAAGGAAGGATATCTTTATCGTTACGCTAAAGCTGTAAGCTCTGCCAGCACAGGAGCAATCTTTAAATAAAATTAAAAACCAAACTTAAAGAGAGAGGAAAAGATGATATTAAGAGAGTTTTTAAAGTCAAAGATTCATAGAGCAGTAATAACTAAAACAGAACTAAACTATAAAGGTAGTATCGGGATAGACAAAGCTATTTTAATAAAGAGCGATATTTTTCCAGGAGAAAAGGTCCATGTTCTTAATTTCAGAAATGGTCAAAGATTTGAAACATATACCATAGAAGAAAAAGAAGACTCTGGGAGGGTTATTCTTTATGGACCAGCGGCGAGACTTGCCCATACTGGAGATGAAGTCTGTGTCCTTTCTTATGTCTTAGTAAGCAATGAAGAAGTTGACAAGATCAGACCAAAGATTGTAGAATTAAATCATGAAAATAAGATTGTTGGAGAAAGTTAGTTAGACTCGAAAGAAAGTTGAAACTTCAACTAACAACAGGGGCAAGGTAATTTCTAAAAGAAGAGAGCAACAATGATAGAAGGATTACTCATACTCATAATATTTCTGCTTATTGGCACTGTAATATTAGTAGTCCGATTACAGTCAAAATTATCGCAGGTTGATCTCCAAATGGTTTTATTTTCTCTCGACAATCTGGACAAGGGAATTATAAGAATAGAATCAACCCTGAGAGATGATCTCTCCAGAAATCGAGACGAAACAAATCGCAACTCAAAGGAAGCCAGGGAGGAACTAACCAGATCTTTCCACTTGTTTGGCGAATCTGTTTCAACTAGAATGGGTCAAGTAGCTGATATGCAGAAGAATCAGTTAGAAACCTTTGCCAGTAACTTGTCTTTGTTGACCCAAACAAATGAAGAAAAATTAACTCAATTAACTAACACGCTTGGTTCTAAGCTTGACACATTTCGAGAGAAATCTGAATTAGCTGCCAGGGAGAATCGAGAAGAGTTGACAGCTTCTCTCAAGTCTTTTCAAGATCAGTTTAAGGCAAGTGTTTCAGAATTCAATGACTTGCAAAAGCAGAAGTTTGATGGACTGGCCATAAAGCAAACCGAACTTCTTCAAGTAACTGAGCAACGTCTTGAAAAAATGCGAGACACTATTGAGATCAAGCTCAAATCTATCCAAGATGATAACAGTGACAAGCTTGAACGAATGCGTCAAACAGTTGACGAAAAATTGCACAAAACTTTAGAAGATAAGCTTGGGCATTCTTTTCAAATGGTTAGTAATCGTTTAGAGCAAGTTCAAAGAGGACTTGGGGAAATGCAGACCCTGGCTAACGGCGTTGGCGATCTAAAGAAGGTGCTTTCTAATATAAAAACCCGGGGCTCACTTGGGGAGTACAGATTAGAAATGATCCTGGAGGCTATTTTAGCTCCTGAGCAGTATGCCAAGGATGTTGTTACCAAGGAGGGAAGCAGAGAAAATGTTGAGTTTGCCATCAAGCTTCCATCAAAAGACAACGAAATAGACTTCATTTGGCTTCCGGTCGATGCAAAATTTCCTCGTGCTACTTACGAAGCACTTCTGAACGCTTATGAAAAAGCTGATCTTGAGCTGGTCGAGGTAGCTACCAAAGAATTAGAAAAAACAATCAAGTTGTTTGCAAAGGATATTAGGGATAAGTATCTTAATCCTCCGGTAACAACTGACTTTGCAATAATGTTCTTACCCTTCGAAGGCTTATATGCCGAAGTGGTAAAACGCCCTGCCCTTTTTGAAGTACTTCAAAGAGACTTCCGGGTGAATGTTGCTGGCCCTTCGACCTTTGCTGCCCTTATTCATAGCCTGCAAATGGGTTTTCGGACCCTGGCTATTCAGAAAAAATCAAGCCAAGTCTGGTCTTTACTTGGTGCAATCAAGACTGATTTTGGAAAATTTGCCACCATCCTTGATGGAATTAAAAATAACCTCCAGATTGCCACTAACAAGGTTGAAGATGCCAGTAAGAAGTCCAGAACCATTTCACGTAAGCTAAGGGATGTCGAGGCTTTACCACAAGCTGAGGCTGTTATCTTGTTAGACAATGATTCTGAGATAGATGCCGAAGAAACTAACGAGTTGATCCAAGAAAATCTATAGTGAAAATATACCTACGCTTAATAGCCCAAACTACTGAAATAATGAATCCTTAGGAAGATTAAGAAGCTGGAAACCAAGAGATTGATCTTTACCCAATTTATTTTATAGGAGGAAAAAATGACGGTGATTAATATTACGGATACTAATTTTGAAGAGGAGGTTATTAGAGCTAATATGCCAGTATTGGTTGATTTTTGGGCGGCTTGGTGTGCTCCCTGTAAAATGATTGTTCCGATATTAGAAGAATTAGCAGAGGAATATGAGTCAAAAGTAAAGGTAGCCAAGGTAAATGTAGATGAAAATCCAATCAAGACTTCTGAGTATAAAATAATGAGCATTCCTAATTTAAAGTTTTTTAAAGAAGGAAAAGTAGTTGATGAAATAATTGGGGGAGTGCCAAAAAAGGTGATTAAGAAAAAACTTGATTCATTACTATAAGTTAAGTTAATTTTGAAATCTTTTTTCAGGTATCTCTATCCAATAACCAAGCTTGGAATTTTGATCTTAAAAAAACTATGGAATTATTAACTTATAATCTCAAACAAGCTTTAGTAATATCTACTTTTGTCTTTATAATGATGATGATGGTAGATTATCTTGAAATTTTAACCCAGGGGAAGATGAGTCAGGTGATAAAAGGTGGTTATGGGAGGCAGTATCTTATTTCGTCTGGCTTGGCGGTGATACCAGGGTGCTGTGGGGCTTTTATGAATGTTTCCTTTTATCTCCACGGTCTTTTAAGTTTTGGAGCGATAACAGGGAGTATGATTGCTGCTTCAGGAGATGAGGCTTTTGTGATGATATCCCTGTTTCCTAAGCAAGCCTTGATCTTATTTGGTCTTTTATTTACCTTGGGCGTGGCTTGCGCCTGGCTAATTGATAAAGTAGTAGTACCTTTATTAAAGATTAAACCTTGCCAAGTGTGCCAACTTTCTAAGTTGCATTTAAAAAGAAAAGATTGTCGGGTTCTTGATTTAAGTGGCGTAATTAAACATTTAAGAAAGATTTCCTTGGTTAGGTTTCTTTTAATAATAACTTGGATCATCCTTATTTATAGCTTAATGGCTGGAATTATTGGCCCAGAGAGCTGGGAATTAGAAAAAATAATTCTTTTTACGTTAATCTGGATAGCCGGGTTTATCGTTATTACTGCTCCAGATCATTACTTAGAAGAACATATTTGGGCACATTTAATTAAAAAACATTTATGGCGAATCTTTTTATGGAGTTTCTTTGCTCTTTTATTAGTAGATCTAGGCCTAAAATCTTGCAATTTAGAATCTTTTATTAAGGCTCATATCCTTTGGGTGCTACTTGTTGCTTCATTAGTAGCTATTGTGCCTGAATCTGGACCTCATCTTATTTTTGTGATGATGTTTGCCAAGGGAATCATTCCTTTTTCTGTGCTTTTGACAAGCTCTATCATCCAAGATGGTCATGGGATGCTGCCCCTTCTTTCTCATACCGTCAAAAACTTTTTATGGATAAAGTTGATTAATCTTGTTATTGGTCTAAGTTGTGGTTTAATCTTATATGGATTAGGGTTTTAATTATAGTAGTTATTAACGAAAACCGGACATAGAAAATAATACCGAGCAATAAAATATAAACTTGCTTGTCCTTAAATTAATTTGCCCTATGTCAAATTTCCATTAATAGGTTCTATAAATATGGCTATTTTACCTATAAAGAAATATCCCGATCTCGTTCTTCGTGAAAGAGCTAAAGAAGTTAATAAGATAAAGAAGAGAACGATCAGCTTAATTAATAACATGATAGAGACGATGTTGGCTAAAAAAGGAATTGGGTTAGCGGCTAATCAAGTAGGTGTTTTGCAGAGAATTATTATTGTTGATGTTGCTTCTTTAAACGGAGATAGAGAAAAGGCCCATGAGCGCGATTTGATCGTTCTTATTAATCCCGAAATCTTATTTCAAGAAGGAGAAACTATGGCGGAAGAAGGATGTCTGAGTTTTCCTAAGATTATGGGAAAAATAAAGAGAGCCTGGAAGATAAGAGTGAAAGGTCTTAATATAAATGGGGAAGAGGTAGAGATAGAAGCTACTAATTGGCCAGCGAGAGTCTTTTCTCATGAAATTGATCATCTTAATGGGGTTTTATTTATTGATCGGATGGATAAAGAGACCAAAGAAGCGATCAAAGATCAATTAGGAATGTTAAAGAAAAAGAACCAACGTGATGAGGTTTAAAGATTAATTAGGCATGTTAAAGAAAAAGAACCAACGTGATGAAGTTTAAAGATTAATTAGGCATGTTAAAGAAAAAGAACCAACGTGATGAGGTTTAAAGATTAATTAGGCATGTTAAAGAGAAAGAACCAACGTGATGAAGTTTAAAGATTAATTAGGAATGTTAAAGAGAAAGAACCAATGTGATGAAGTTTAAGTATATTTATGGACCTGTTTCTTCTTGGAGGTTAGGAAATTCCTTGGGCATAGACTTACTTTCCCAAGAAAGAAAAGTGTGTAGTTTTAATTGCCTTTATTGTCAACTGGGAGAAGAAACAGATTACTCCTTAGAAAGAAAGGTATATGTACCTACTGTAAAGATTATTGAAGAATTAAAAAGATTGCCTTTAGGCCAAATAGATTATCTTACTTTTTCAGGCCAAGGCGAGTCTACCTTGGCCAAGAACTTAGGTGAAGTAATAAAGACAATAAGAACTTTACGAAAAGAGCCTATTGCCATTTTAACTAATGCTACTTTAATAGCTCAAGAAGAGGTGAAAAATGAACTATCTCTAACTAATTTTGTAATTGCTAAGTTAGATGCGTCTTCTCAAGAAGAGTTAAACTTGATCAACAAACCGATCCCGGGAGTTAAATTTGATGAGATTTATCAAGGAATTAAGAGTTTTAAGAAGGAATATAAAGGGAAATTAGCCCTGCAAATGATGTTTATTAAAGAAAGTAATGAGCACCTGGAAAGATTAGCAGAGTTAGCTCTTGAAATTGCACCTGATGAAATCCAGATAAACACCCCCTTAAGACCATGCCAAACTTTGCCTTTGTCCAAGGAGGAGATTTTTAAAATAAAGAAATTTTTCAAAAAGTTAAACTCTAAAAAATTAAGAGTAATTTCGGTTTACGATAGAGAGCATAAAAAAATTAAGCCTCTTAATGTAGAAGATACTTTAAAAAGAAGGGGCAAGGATTAAGCTTACTTAATAATAGCCATCTTTCCTTTAGCTTTTACTCCTGTCTCGTCGGAAACTAAGTAGAAGTAAACACCACTAGCTACCAGATCTCCTTTATCGCTCCGTAAATTCCATTCCATCTCTGGGAAGGTAATATCCATAGTTTTTATTAATTCTCCTACTTGGTTATAAATCTTGATTTTAGTATTATTAGAAGTAGGTAGATTAACAAAGGTAACTTTTTCTTCTGTTCCCTTGGCAAGCTTTAAAGGATTAGGATAATGAGAAATTTCACCGCTTTCTAAAGAAAGGACTTCTATCAGACGATAAATGCCAAAATTATTAATAGAAGTTGAAACAGTTTTAGAAGTAGGATCTATTTTTTGTTTTGCGTCAACTAAGATCCATCTTTCTTTTTTTTCATTAAGATAGAAAATTCTAAGACTTTTTTCTTTAATCTTTAGCTTTGAAACTGCTTCTGGAGAATAAGGAATAGCAATAGTAGTCTCTTTAACTTGAAGAGAAGACTTTTGGGCAGAGGAGATGCTAAGAGTATTTCCATAGATACTTAAAGCTTTAAACTCATAGGTGGTGTTATTTAAAGCGGTGGATAAACTTAAATTTTTATCACTTAAGACTAAAGCATTTGCTTTGGCAATAGCTGGGTTATTAGGCTTGTCATTGATGATGACATAGGCATCCATAGAAAGATTTTTTGCCGCTATGGTAATTGTTGCTCCACTAGAGCTAATAGTAATCCCTCCGGCAGAAGCTTTAGTAACAATAGTAATCTTACCTTCTCCATAATCGTAGACCGGTGAATTGACAGAATCTTTAATCTTGCCTAAGATATAAAAGTATCTTGTCCAAGGACACCAAGAAGGAATTTTAGAGAGATCTAAGAGATAGGTATCAGCATCGCCATCAAGATCTTCTTTAATTCCTGTAGCTATTACTCCCCATTCTTTTCCCTCGGTCTCTGAGGTGTTGTTATCTTTATTCTTGTCTTTATCCCAGAATAAGGTGATATCAGCATTATCGTCAACATCAGTGTCTTCCCATTTAATGAGGTATTCGGTAGAGGCAGTGCCATCTTTGTCTGGAGGTTGGGTAATGGTGATGGTAGGGGGAATGTTAAGAGAAGTAATCTCCACTACTTTGGAGAACTCAGAGGTATTGCCATCTTTATCGGTAGTCGTAGCCGTAATCTTGTCCCCTGCTTTAAGATTACTTAGAGTAATATCGAGATTAAAGTTACCATTTGCTCCATTAGTAAAGCTACTTAAATAAGTCTTTCCTTCTCCATAACCAGTAGAGTCAACCTCAGCTAAAAATATTTCGATGTGGTAGAGCCTCCAAAGAGACATTGTCCAGCTTCGCTGCCTACATAACCTTCTAAGTGAAGAGTATTGCCGCTTAAGGTTGCTTTAGTAATTACTGGGAAATCTATGCCTCTATTTCCATAATCATCATTATACTTTCCATCATTTAAGGTTACTCCCCATGTTTGTCCAATAGAAAGGTCGATGCCTAATCCATCGAAGGTTATATTTTCTTTTTCATTTATGTAGATATTATGGTAGATAGAATTTTGAGTAATTGTATTTTTAAGGCTATCTTCTTGATAGACATAGATACCTCCAGCCCAACCACTATTAGTAATAGTATTTTTCTTTATTAAATTATTACTACATCCTTCCCATAATCCTATACCTGCCACACTATTGCCATCAGACTTTCCATCTGGAGTAATGCCAAAATAGTTTCCTATGATAGTGCTCTGATCAAAGTTTATACATTCTAACCCTTCGCCGCCATCACCTGCTCCAGTAATATAATTAGCATCTTGTAGTTTATCGCCACCAACAGTATTTCCAAAGCTGTTCTTAAAGGCCACGAGATCATCTTGTTTTTTATAGTTTCCATGTCCCTTCCAATAGATGCCCCGAAGAATAATATTGTTAGCACCTATAACATAAATTAATTCATCATATACTTCTTCAGGCCCCATAACGACAATTCCTGGCCCCCCTGGATATGCTCCTTTGCCCCACTGAGCAGAGGCATCGAGAGTAAGATTATCATCAGTAACGGTGGGAAGAATACCTTGATCAGATTCATCAATAGTAAGATTTATGGAACCAAATACTTTAAAGATACTGGCATTTGCTCCTTTAACAGCATTACCATTTTTGATGAACTGTCTAAGAGAGCCTTGAGCAGCATCATTGGTATTAACGATCAGATTAAAGTTAAAACCAAAATTAATACCACTGACATTACCTGCATTTACGACTACTTTTGCCTTATGTTCATACTTGTTGTTTGTAAAATCATCAGCCACCTTTGAGTCTTGCCCTCCGAACTTTTCTCCGGTGTTTTCAGAATCTGCCTGGTAGGTTTGTTCAGCCCAAACATCACTTAAACTGAAGCAACTGTTATAACCAGCTTTTGGAGCTACCTCCTTAGAATTAACGACTACATAGTAGGTACCATTAAGTAGATTAGAAAAACTATAGTCTCCATTAGCATTAGTAGTGGTGGTAGATAAAACAGTTCCTCCTGAATTTAAAAGTTTTACCATAACATTACTTTTACCTTCATCTCCTGTTTCAAGAGCATCTCCTTCTCCATCGATGTCTTCAAAGACCTGGCCAGAGAGGGCAGAGTAACAAAAGATACCTACTCTGTGATTACAAGCATCAGCCGCCGGGGCAACTTGGCCATAAATCCCCAAAATCATTCCCAGAATCAACGCCAATCCCCATATTTTCTTCATAATTCCAACTCCCCTTTAAATTTTTATTAATTCAGATTATAGTAGTTATATGCAATCTGATAAATTAGTTGTATTTCCACCCCCTACCCCCGCCAGCGGGGGACAGCCTCGAGCTTATCCCCCGCTGGCGGGGAACAGCCTCGTGTGGATGTCCGTTGTTTCGTTGCCTTTTCGGACAGGGACAAGCTTATCCCCCGCTGGCGGGGGTAGGGGGTGGATTTTCCCTACGAGGTATGTCAACTTAATTAATGGATTGCATATATTAACGAAAACTAGACATAGGAAATAATACCGAGCAATAAAAGATAAACTCGTTGGCACTCAATTAATTTGCTCTATGTCAAATTTTCATTAATAAGTGCTATAAGCTGATTAATCGGCTTACTTAAAGTTATTCTTATCTTGGCCTTCTTGATCATCTTCATCTTCTCTAACTTGGCTAAATTTAAAAAGAGGATTTTGGCTATAAGAGATGCTTATTCTAATCATATTGCCTAAGTCTCCATAAGGGACATAAGAAAGATCAAGATTAATAAGACTACATTTAAGACCAAATCCAAAAGTAAATTGGCTTCCTATATCTTGAGAGGCGGTAGAATAACCTCCTCTAAGAGAGAAGTTATTAAATAAGCAATATTCAAATCCACTCTTAATATTTAAGTCATTATCTATAGGTTTACTAATGTCTATAGCTAATAGCAGCTTATCATTTAAGAGCTTAAAAGAAGTTCCCAGCTTAATAGTTAAGGGAAGTTTGTCTTTTTGGTTAAGATAGGTCATTTTACTTCCTAAATTTAAGACAGCAAGTCCAAAAGAGAGATTATCGTTTAAAATATCTTTAGCTAAAAAACCAGTATCAAGGGCAAATCCTAAAGCAGATTCTTTTTCAATATTTCCTCTAATAAGTTTTAAATTATTGCCAAAAGAGAGATGAGAAGTAATCTTTTTAGCATAAGAAAGAGAGATGGCTAAATCTTGGGCCGAAAATATATTACCTGTTCCCGTAGGATATAAAGAATTTGTTTCCTTAATATCTTTAATTCCAGCATAAGTTAAAGAAAACCCTAAGCTACCTTTTTCCTTTAAATTTACTCCGTAAGCTAAAAAACCATAATTACTATCCATAAAAGCTTGGTTATACATAAAAGTTACTTCTTGTCCTTTGATATTGACCAACCCAGAAGGATTATAGTAAAGAGAGTTAATATCGTCAGCTATCGCGACAAAAGCTCCCCCCATAGCTACAGGTCGAGATCCTACTTCTGACTTTAAGAAGTTAGCCGTGGTAGTTCCACTGCTTTTTGCCCAAGTTATTTCTGAAAAAGTGAAGATAAAAATGAAGATAAAGAGTATAAGATGAATAAAGATAAGATTAAACTTTATTTTATTTGTGATCATTGTGATTATTTTTCCTCCCTTAAACTTCTTTTACTTGTTATTAAAGCAACTATTTTGCCAATAAATATATCTACCTATCTGGCTAAAAACAAAAAAGCCAAACTACAATCAAGCTACTTTTTAGAGCTCTTTTATAGTTTGGCTTAAAGAAAAGATGAGGTATTATTAAAATACCTTTATGTCCTGCCTGACTATACCCCTCCCTTGGAGCTACTCATTTAAAATCCTAAGTATCAACCTTAATAAGGTATAAATAATTAATTAATTTTTGTCCAAAATTTTTGTCTTTATTGGTAAAAAATTTTAATAATCAATTATCTTCTACGGTAACCATTTCTTGAATATTAGCTAAAATTTTAGGGCCAATGCGTTTTACTTTTAGAAGATCTTTAGTATCCTTAAAAGGTCCATTCTTCTTTCGATAATCAATTATATTTTGGGCTATCTTTTCTCCAATCCTATGGAGCTTGGTTAATTCTTTGCTACTGGCCGTGTTAATATTAATTTTTTTTGAAGTAGATTTCCATTCTTTAGAGGAAGCCTTTTTTCTAAGTAAATTTTCTCTGTTAGTGATATTAAATTCCTTCTTTTGCTTCTGATGATGGCTTACTTCAGGATATTCCTCTTCAAGGTCAAGGCTTTTTAAGTCAAGGCTAATCTTTGGTAAAGCCTTAGTTTGATTCCCTTTCTTAAAGGTTTTTTCTTCTTTTGTCTTGCCCCAAAAATATCCCAGAGAAAGTCCAGTCAAGAATATTATTAAAAAAAGGAGAAGTCTTTTTAGAGGTAATTTTATTTCTACCATTTCATCTCCAGCTGAATCTTTATTTTTTCTTTAGGTTGAGCTTGATAATCTTTACTATAATGAGTATAGTTATATTTTAATGAATATTTAAGATTAGGCAAAATATTTTGTTCAAAAATGACATTAAGACCAGTAATCTGGCCTCCCTTTTCTTTAATATCAGTATCTTGAAATTTGACCGTGTTTTTTATGGTGATGTTTTTCGTTAGTTTATAAGTAAGGTAAAATCTTAGATAATGATTTATTTGTAAGTCCTTACTGGGAGTAGTCTTTTGAGTGTGCTTAAAATAAATATTAGTCTTTAAGGGTGAATCCAAGCCAAGATCTAGTCTTAAACGAAAATTTTCTGTCTTTTCTCGGCCTTCTTCGCCTTCTTTATTCTTTAACCCCTTAGATAAACTAAACCTAGACTTAGGATTTAAGTTAACCAATAGTTTCAAAAAGACAGTCTGACTATCTAAGATATTCAAGAGGTCACTTTCTTGATAATAATAGCCAGATAACTGCCATAATTTATTTAAGTAATAATTAAATCCCCAGAAATACTCTTCCTGGCTGTCATTAGTAACATTATATCTATTAGTATAATAGTTAGGAAAACCAAGATCGTAATGCTTAAAATATTGATAATAACTAAAGTTAGAATTAACATACCTAGAACCTAAAAGATAACTATATTTTTCTTGATTTTTAGCTACTTCTGTAAAGAGTTGAAGATTATTTAAATTTATCTCTGTTCTGGTTCCATATATTTCAAGATTTTTATTAAGACTGCGAAGGTATGTTCCACCTATATTTATCTTAGGTAAGAGAAGTAATTTAAGGTCGCCAGCTTCTAAATTATCTTCCTTGTCTTTACTCTTCATTAAAGTAAGATTTAGACGTTTATTCTTATTTGAGATTTCAAAGATGCCTCCTTTGAAATTTTCCCAAACTATTAATCCTTGACCAAGTTTAGCTTTATAGTCGCCTAAGGTTATATTTTGCCAATAGTCAAGTTCATGAATTTTTAAATAAGCTCGGCTAACTTTATGAGAACTATCTTTTTCTTGAAGGGAGAGATAAGAAGAGATCTTTTTACCATAAGCGAAATGAAGATTTTCAAAGTTTTGAATTTCTTGATAACGGTGAATTTCCCTACTGGCGGATACTTGGCTGTTAAATTTTAATTTTTTTTCTTCCGTCTCGGTAACCTTAATAAAAGGCTTTATTTTTTCAAAGACCTCTTGGTCATTAAGCAGCTGTTTAAGCTCATCAATAGAACTAAATCTCCTAGCTATACTTCGACAATTTAAGATACTAATTATATCTAAGAAACTAATCTTGGGAATATTCAAGAGCTCAAATAAGTCCTCTTGATTAATGTCTAATTTTTCGTCATACAGGACTAACAAGTTTAAATATTGAGAATAAGTAATCTCTTCTTGATCTAACAATTCTAAAATATCATCTTTATCAGTAATAAGCTGAGAAGAAAAGGTTAAGTTTGAAAAAAAGGAGAAAAAAAAGAAGATTAATAAAAAGATTAAGTAACCTATCTTTTTCATAATTTTCACTGGCAAGACCTAACAAACTTGCTCGGTGCACCCGTAACAGCCTGCCAAATTCCATTCTAACTTCTGGATTCTGACTCCTGACTCCTGAATTCTGCATTCTTCCCTTCAGCCTTCATATGGCAGCTTAACAATGAAGCTGCTTCCCTTTCCCAACTCGGTTTCTACCTCAATACATCCATGGTGTGCTAAAACAAGGTGTTGACATATAGACAAGCCCAGCCCGGTACCCTTGCCGCGGGTAGTAAAGAACGGCTCAAAGATTCTCCTGATATTCTCTGCTGGAATCCCCGGACCAGTATCCTCAAAGCTTATATAGACAAATTCCTCAATCTTTTCACTCTTAATCCTCAGCCTTCCCTTCTGCTGCAGGATCTCACAGGCATTTTTAATCAGGTTAATAAAGACTGCCTTTATGTGGCTATGATCAACCTTAATCATAGGAATTTTTTCATCAAATTCCCGTATCAATTCTATGCCTGAAAAAATGGATTGAGGAACACCATCTAAGGATTCCTCAATAATAACATTTATATCTGCTGAAGTCAGATTAAGGTTCAAGGGCTTTGCCATATCTAAAAGATCATTAAAATAGGAATTTATTCTTAATACCTGCTGTTCCATGCGATGCAGATGTTTTTCAATGGTCTCATTCCTGGGTAAAACACCCTTGAGAAGGTAGAGGGTGCTATTAATTACAGATAACGGGTTTCTGACCTCATGTGCCACTACAGAGGCAGTTTTTGCCATCATTGCCAATCTCTCTATCTCAATCAACTTTCCCTGTATCCTCTTTAATTCGGTTAAATCTGTCACCAACACGAGGACTCCGTTAAATACATTGTTTTCATCAAGTAATGGTGTCAGTGTGATAAGTACGGGTATGCTGCCCTTTATCTTAGACAAAAGCTCAAGTTCAAACTTGCGTTTTTGTCCTGCCTTGATGAGATGGTATTCCTGATAAAAGGTTTTTACCGCATCCTCCGGCATAAGACTCAATACTGTTTTGCCCAACAGATTGGATTCTTGTTCCATCAATATCTCAGTCAATTCACGATTAACAAGGACAATGGTCTCTGTCAGATCAAGGGCAAACAATCCCTCACCCATTGAGTCAATCAACCCTTCATAAAGATGTTTATGGGTATTTTCTAAAAATTGACTCCTTTGTCCAGAGTTAATGGCATCAAGAATTCGATTGGGCAGCACATCACCCTGAATGTTATCCTTGGTTAGAAAATCCACTGCACCAAGCCTTAAGGCACCATCTAACAGCCGTCCGTCCTTTAATCCTGTAAGAACAATAGCTGGAATGCTCCTGTGCATCTTTCGGACATGTTTTAATAATTCCAATGCATTTGTATCAGGCAGTATGTGATCAATAAGAAGGCAATCAAACCTTTCATTGCTAAGCTTCTCTATGGCCTCTTTCCCAGTGCTTGCTGTCTCAACGCTAAATGCCTCCCTTGCCTTAGATAGAACCCTTTTGGCAATGATGATGTCGTCTGGATTATCTTCAATAAGCAGAATGCGGTTCATGATATGTCTCCTTGTATTTGTTCGTCTTTTCAGATTAACCACAAAGTACACAAAGGGATACACAAAGTTCACCAAGAAAAAAATTCTTTGTGTCCTCTGTGATTTCTTTGGGTCCTTTGTGGTTATCTGTCTTTCTTCGCAAAGCTCAAATAAAACACAGTCCCTTCCCCAACCTTACCCTCGATCCATATCCTTGCCCCATGCTCATCCATGATTTTTTTAACAATTGCCAGCCCTGCACCTGTTCCGCCTTCATACTCATTCCGTGCATGCAGCCTTCTGAATATCTTAAATACCTCATCATAGGAATTCTTGTCTATGCCGATACCATTGTCCTTGACAAAAACCATTACCTCATCATCCTTTGGTTGAGGTATGGGACAATCTATTTCTATAACAGGTTTTTCCTTATCATTATATTTAATAGCGTTTGAGATAAGATTATAAAAAACCTCGGTAAGCTTGGTACTATCCCCATAAATAACAGGGATATCCTTCCTTACTATTATATCCACACTGCGTTCTTTAATAACATGCTCAAGCCTTTTCTGAGCCTCTCTTATAATACGGGACAAATCTATTACCTCGTATGAAACCTTTCCCCTTGTAATCCTTGAATAGGCAAGCAAGGCATCTATCAGATCTTTTAATCTATGGGCACCGGCAGAGATTCTTTTCAGATAATCCTTGCCATCATCATCTAATTTTTCCCAGTAATCCTCTAAGATGAAATTGGAAAAGGTTTCTATGGCTCTTAATGGTTCCTTAAGGTCATGGGAAGCGGTGTAGACGAATGAATCCAATTCATGATTTACCCTTGTTAATTCCTCCACCGTCTTCTCAAGCAGGGCAGCCTTTTGTTTAACCTCAATCGTCCTTTCATCAACCCGCCTCTCTAATTCCAGATTGGATTCTTTTAGGGCATTAATCAATTGCTGGATATTATCCTTCATGCGGTTAAAGCTATTAGCCATGCTGCCAATCTCATCCCTTGATTTCCCCAGTTCAGGATTAATGACAACATCAAGCTTGCTGCTGCAAATATCTTCCATAGTATGGGTCAAAGCCCGAATCGGAGCTGTTATCCTTGTGGAAAAGAAAAAGGATAAGACAATCCCAATTACCACTAATAAAAGAATCATGCCTGTGCTGACCTTAAGGATATTATTTGTCCTGACATGAAGGTTCTTAAGTGAAATTCCCAGAAGAACCGTGCCAATTACCCCTGATTTTTTCGTGTCTAACACTTCGGTTTCCTCAACCAACGACTTCTTGTCTGTGCTGATAGTGACAATCCCGCCAAAAAGGATTTTTTCTCCAGCTTCACCCAGACAGACAGGATCCTTTGATAGGAGTGCCTTTTTGGTTAATTCATCCTTATAAACCCTGCCCACCTCTTTTGGATTGGTATGAGCCAATACCCTGCCATACCTATCCAATATGGCTACAAAGGCAATATCCTTGTTAAGCGTGGCTGCTTCAATCAATGCATCAAGCTCATGGAAAAGATTTTCGGTGAGAATGCCATCCCTGGCAGTATGTGTAAAATTACTGGTAATTTCTACTCCTCTTTTTACCAATTCCTCATGCAGTAGCAGGGATGAGCTTGTCAGAAAATACCAGCTCAGGATAATAGCCATGCCAATCATAAGCGCGCTGATTAACAAACCTAATTTAATGCCCAGTTTGCAGGGTATGCTCATTTATTATCCTCGCGTTACTGCTCAGCACTCAAAAATAGAACGCTGATAACGCTGATTGTTATGATTAAATAAGATTTTTTTGTAGAATGTTTATAATTATCTGCGTATATCATATTTATCTGCGTCATCTGCGTTCTATTGTATTTGATGAAACTGAGCAGTTACATCCTCACTTGAATTCCGGAAAAACCCGGATCAACTCATCCATAATCTCATTTGCATGTATCTTGAACAAGTTCATGTCTGATGGTGTTTTCCCACCATACGGTGATTCCTTGCCCAGGTCAAGATAGGCTTTCATGAACATCTTCCTGACCCTTCGGTCAAGATCAAAGGTTGCAGAATCCCTCAAAAACTCAGTGGAAAGCAGACAATAATTTGCATAACACATCTTAAATAAAACCCTTTGCTTGTTTTCTTCCCCTTTAGATATGACAGCAAACATGAGGCAGATATCATAGAATATTAATCTTCTGATACTGATATTAAACCCCTCACCCCTTGCCTTTAACCCTGCCTGAATTTCCGGCTTAAGGTCAATACCAAATTCTGTATTGACGGCAACCATTATCGGATCTATAAAGGTAAGAGCTGTTTTGACATTTGCATATTTTTTTTCCTTGAAGTTTGTCAGGATTGATTCATATACCTTGATTGGGGCAACCTTTAATTCAGAAGGGTAGATGGCTGCTGCTGCTGGGGAAAGGCACAGGGGCACAAAGACACAAAGGCACAACAAAAGGATTGTTAATCTGTAAGTTGTTGACATATGACACACCATCCAATTGCATTTGTAGGGACAAACCCTCGTATTTGTCCGCTTTTTGCTTAGAATTCAAACACAGATTCTACGCTCATCCCATCATTTTTAAGCTCAGCACCCTTTTCAGTGGTGTGCTGATACGCTGCTCTGACCACAAAGTGTTCATAAGGGGAAAGATTAATTCCATAGGTAATAGATTGCCTGTCACCCTTATTGGATGCATCCTCTTCCCAGGGGTCAAAGATCTCATACCTGATTGCCGGGGCAAGGAAATGAACGCATTTCCTGTCTTGTAACAATTTATAGCTTACAGCAAGGTATGCAGATGACTGGTGTATTTTTCCTCGATAGAGGGTGTCTATCCCTGCCCTTCCATGCTCACAGGCAAGATTCCATTTATCTGAGTCATACAAAAGATGATAAAAGGTAAAATCACAGCTATATTTTTCATTCTTGTCATATTTTGCCTCAAAATGAGAGCCGCCAAACTCCAATCCCTTGTATGGAGAATATGCTAATCTCATGACCAATGGCTTATCGTTATTATTATCCATTGCCTGTCGACTATGGTTATGGAATTGTTCATACATGTAGTTTGTTGTTGAGGTATCAAAGTCAGTCTTTGTGCTATCCCATCCTGGACCATTGATTATCGAAAGGTTATAAAGTAATTTTTGCGTATTTTTTACTGGTATTTCCCCAGAGACATGCACACCTGAATCCCACCAGCCACAGGCTCGTATAACGCTTCGATACAGGAATGGGGCAACAGTAAACATTCGGTAGCCTGATGTAGGGTAATAGCTTTTATCCTGGCTGCCAATGGGCACAAAGTCTCTTCCTATTGACAGGATGAACCACTGCCTTGGCGACCATACCCCTCGCAGCTTACAAAACTTGAGCTTCTCAGCCTTATAAAGCTCAAACTCTACCTCAGCCTTTAACCCAGGTCTTATAGATGAGCTGATATCAATATACCCACTCATGGGGATAAACACACTATGCCCGGCAATCTTAGGATCACCCTCATCTGCATAATCTCCAAATGCTTTTTCCTGGTAGTTATAGAATTGATTTGTCAAAAACACATGCAGCTCTGGAAAAGATTCATTAAACCCATATCCCTTATCCTTTTCCTGAGCAATTGATGGTACGGCTAAGCTCAAAATAAAAGCAAGCCCCATGAATTGAATGAACAATCCCTTTTTCCACATTTTTTTTCTTCCTCCTCTTAAACCGCTGAAGCGGTTAAATTATTCGGTTATCCTTTAGTTTACCCCAATAATTTGGGGCGCTGTTCTCAATTTACCTGATTTTACCTCACATGAGGTATCTTTGATATCAGTGACCAGTAAATCTCAAATTGTTCAATAATCTTAACAAATGCCTCGAAACCTATTGGCTTGGTGATGTAGGATACAGCACCATTCTTATAGCTTCTGACAATATCTTCATCCCTGTCTGATATGGTCAGCATGATGATAGGGATCATGCAATGTTTTGGGTCGCTTTTAAGTTTTTCCAATACCTGAAAGCCATTCATATTGGGCATATTGATGTCAAGAAGGATCAGACCAGGGGTAGGAACAGGTTCGATTTTGTATTTTCCTTCATGATAGATAAAGTCCAAAGCCTCCTGCCCGTTTCGAGCGATATAAAGGTTGTTAAGCAGCTTGCTCTTCTTAAACGCCCGCTGGGTGATAACAACATCATCATCGCCATCATCCACCAGCAGAATATCTATTACCTTATTATCCATGATTCATATTCCTCCTTTATAATGGTTATTAACGAAAACTGGACAATGAAATAGTTCCGAGCAATAAAAGATAAACTTGTTTGCCCTCAATTAATTTACTCTATGTAATTTTCATTAATAGGTAATTAATAAGTATTATATATAATATTAAATTATAACTCGGAAGAAAAAATATGTCAAAATAAAAATAAAGATTGTGTTAGCCACAAATAGAGATAAAGATTATACGAATTCCCCAACTTTGTAAAAAGATAGCAGAAACGGATTATTTTTAGAGAAGAAGCAAAAGAGAGAAAAGAGAAAGTAAAAATATTTAAAAAAATAGAGGAGATTTAGAGAGAAGAAATGCCTAAAGAATAAGTGAGGACGGCATATTTTTGTTTTTCTCTCTTTTCTCTTTGACAAAAAAACAAAGTGATAGCCGTCCCCAAAGGACAATTATGAATATAAATATCGGCAGATTTGAAGAATTCAGTAAAAGAATTCAAATAAAAAAGTATCGGATAAAAACAAGCGGCCAATAATATTTTGGCATAACTCTTACTCTATTATCTTAATTAATTAAATAACTAGCAATTTTATAAGCTATGTAATCTCTTTTAGAAGAAGAAAATTCTTTCATCTCGTTAATATCTTTACCCATTATTTTATCTCTAATCTTATCCGCAATTACTTCAGAGATTTTCCTCGTTAAATATTGTCCTTCTTCTATAACCTTTCTATACTTGGCAATATTTTCTTTTCCTTCTAAATAAGCATCTTCTAATTGGGAAATAACAACTTCGGTTTTATGGGCTAATTTTGCTTTTTTAGAAATAGAAACACGATCATACTCCTTATCATCCTCTATTTCGCTAGACCCTTCTTCTTTGGAGTTAAGATTACTAATATCCTTGGTTTTTACTTGGTCTGCATCTGATTTATTTGTTAAATTATTTATAATATTCTCTTTTTCGTAATTATAAATGCTGTTTACCCTTAACATAGTTTCCATCTTTATAGCCCCTTTTAAAATATTCTTCTTATTATTAATATCGGTAGAAGATAAGAAATAATTTAATTAAAAATAGTAATTCTTGTTTTATGTCAACGGGCATGCAATAATGTACCATAAATGGGAATGAAAGTGTACCACCCCGGTGGATAAAATGTGGTAACCTCTTTTCAAGAAAGCGACCTGGATTTTCGATAGACTAAAGGGGTCGGATGCCCCGGCGGCTACAATACGGTCAAACGTTATGTTAGTGTTATCAAAGAACGGAAGATATAATGCAGCTACCAAACCAATTACTTCTAATGATACACCTGATAGTCAGGCTAAGAATCGAAGGGTAGAGATTGTTATTATTGAGCAGCATTCTCGGTGAAAGTAACTGCTCAGGTGTAAATACAAGAAAAAAAGGTATTAACACTCCTGCTGCAATTCCATCAGCCTTTGTTCAAACTCTTTGGATTTTGTATCATGCTCATTAATTAACGATTCCAGCTTCTTAAAAATAGCTGCAATCCGATTATTCAATCTGTTAATAGAAACAGATAGCCTTGATATAGCCTTACTGTCGCCCTTTTCTGAAGCCTCGACAAGGGCAAGGCTTTCTGTTTCTACATCCTTTTCCAGAAGCATGATATTTTTTTCCATATCAACAATCATTTTTTGTAATGGTCCGAGTGTTTTTGAACGGCTTTCATTTAATTGTGCCCTGAGTCTCCGCAGCTCCTTTTTATTGATATTTTTGTTTTGTCTGCTGTTGGCACGGCTATCTTCATCCTCATCTACCCGCTCACTCTCCCATCCTACCCTATCCAGAAATTCCTGATATGTTCCCTCAAACACGGCCACCTTGCCGTTGTCAAATACAATCAGCCTTGTTGCCACGGCATTGAGGATCAGCTCGCTGTGGGTAACGATGATAATCCCGCCGTCAAATGCCTCAATAGCCTCGACCAATGAATCAATGGACTCCATATCCAGATGATTGGTAGGTTCATCAAGCAGCAAGAGATTGGCAGGGGTTACCAGCAGTTTTCCCATCAAAACCCTGCTCTTTTCACCGCCGGAAAGCACCTCTATCTTTTTTAATGCATTGTCGCCGCTAAACATCATGGTTCCGCATATCTTGCGGGCAACGCCCTTGCTGCAATCAGAATTCGTGTCCATTAGCTCCTGCTCAATTGTTTTTTTAGGATTAAGGCGGTTGATATTGGTCTGTCCAAAATAAGCGACAGATAGATTTTGACTGTATTGAATCGTTCCTGTTTGTGGCTGTAACTCACCTGCAAGAATATCCAAAAGGGTGGTCTTGCCTTTTCCGTTTTTACCGATAATGGCAATCCTGTCATTTTTTCCAACAGCTACGGTTAAGTCGTTAATAAGCAGCGGGGCAGCCTTTGCCAGAGGGGCTCCCTCCTGATAAGAAAACGATATATTTGCAGCATTCATCAGCCATTTACCCGGAAAGGGTGCTGCCCTAAATGAAAAATCAAGGGTTTTTATGTTAGACAATTTTTCCAGATTCTCCATCTTTTCAAGGGACTTTATCCGTGATTGGACAGCCTTTGCCTTTGTAGCCTTTGCTCTGAAACGGTTGACAAACTCTTCTATCTCATTGCGTTTTTTTTCATCATTAACACGGGTCTTCTCATGTATCTCTTCTTGCTGTAATAGCTGCTGATACAATTTCTGGGTAGATCCGGCGATCTTTTGCATCTTACAGCGGTGTATAGCCATTGTATGTGTTGTTACGCTGTCCATAAAATCACGGTCATGGGTGATGATCATCATCTCGTCTTTCCAATTGCGAAGAAACCGCGTCAGCCATCGCATGGATACAATATCCAAATAATTGGTTGGTTCGTCAAGAAGGAGGAGATTAGGCTCAGAAACCAACACCTTGGCAAGATTCAGACGAATCTGATAGCCGCCAGAGAGCATCAAAGGGCTGCGGTCAAAATCATCACGAGTAAACCCAATACCAAGGAGGATGGTTTCCACCTTATAGCTTTCATCAATCCCATCCTCAGACACAGGAAGGCTGAGGCATCCCTCTTTCAGAACAGTATCTTCAGTAAATCGTATGTGCTGAGAAAGATGCCCGATAGTGTAGTGTTTTGGAACACTAATAAGCCCGGCATCAGGATGTTCTTCTCCGAGTATCATCTTAAAAAGGGTTGTTTTGCCATGTCCATTCCTTCCAACCAATCCAATCCGTTCACCGGGATTTATGACGAAACTAACATTACTAAAAATCTCCTGTGAACCGTAAGCCTTTTCTAACCCACTAACCTTAAACATATTATCCTTCCTTCACCTAAAAGGGTTGTAATTTGTAAACGTTCGGCTGTCAGCTGTCAGTTCATTTGCCTTGATTTTATGGTCTGGACTTTCTGCTGATAGCTGACGGCTGAATACTTACCAAATAATACTAATAACGGTTATCCTGCTTAAAGCAAGGCAATCATCTTTCTCCCCCATAGAGAGAAACAATTCCACCGGTTAACTTCTTGGAAAAAAGGTTTTTTAGTTGATTAGAACTCATTAATTTTAAGATTTCTTCCTCCTTGAGAAAACCCTGGATTGATGAAGAGAGGTAAGTATAAGCTTCTTCTGAACCTGAGATAATTCTACCTAAAAGAGGAACAAATTTAGAGAGATAAAGCTGGTAAAGGGTAGAAAAAGAAGTTTCTTCTGGTGGGGAAAATTCGAGGATCAAGAGTCGTCCACCATGCTTTAATATCCGCCCCATCTCGGCTAAACCCTTTTGATAATTACTTAAATTTCTTAATCCAAAACTAATAGTGGCAATATCAAAAGTCTCATCGCGGAAAGGAAGGCAAAGGCCATCTCCTAACAAGAAGACAATCTCCTTTTGGAGTTTTATCTTTTTTCCTTTTTGCTTAGCCATAAGAAGCATCTTTTCTGAAATATCTATCGCCACAATCTCTTTACAAAGAACTTTTTTGGCAAATTCTAAGGCAATATCCCCTGTACCGGTGCAAACATCTAAGATCTTTTCACCAGGCTTCACTCTTGCCCATTCCACAAGAGTTTTTCTCCATCTTCTGTCCATATTTAAGCTCAGGAGATGATTTAGAAGGTTGTATTTTGGAGCAATAGCGGAAAACAATCTTGAAAGCTCTTTTTTATCCAACTTTTTAACTTATATGCAATCTGATAAATAACTTTGTATTTCCACCCCCTATCCCCCGCCAGCGGGGGATAGGCTTGCCTTGTCCGAAAAGGCAACGAAACAACGGACATTCACGAGGCTGTCCCCCGCTGGCGGGGGTTAGGGGGTGGATTTTCCCTACGAGGTATGTCAACTTAATTAATGGATTGCATATAATCCTTAGAAACTTACTAAAATTGGTTTAAGATTTCATACTTAGTGTTCCTTTGAAAAGGAAATTTACCAGCCCCTTTTATTAATTCTACCACCTTAAGGACAGACGTTTGGTAAGCAACACCGGTGGATTTTATTACTTTTTCTTCCATCAAGATACCCCCAAAATCATTTACTCCAAAGGCTAAAGCAATTTGGGCCAGTTTATGTCCTTCGGTTACCCAACCGGCTTGAATATTAGGTATATTATCAAGAAATATTCGAGAAACAGCTACCGTCTTAAGGTAATCAATGCCTCCTGAAGGTAAAATTTCAGAAAACTTTGTCTGGGCAGGAGAAAATGTCCAGGGAATGAAAGCCTTAAATCCACCAGTACGGTCTTGAAGAGTACGAATTTGCAACAAATGTTCAATCCTCTCTGGCCTAGTTTCCATCATTCCAAAGGTCATCGTGGCTGTGGTATGCATACCCGCCAAGTGAGCTTCTTCCATCACCTGCAACCATTGAGCAGTAGTAATTTTATGAGGACTGATTATCTTTCTTACCCTATCTACTAAGATTTCTGCTGCTCCGGGGAGTGAGTCTAAACCTGCTTCTTTTAACTTGAGTAAGACCTCTTTAACTGAAAATCCTGAAATGGTAGAGAGGTAGTAAACTTCAGTTGGGGATAAAGAGTGAAGCCAAATATTAAATTTCTCTTTGATGCTTCGCAACAAGTCACCATAGTAATCGAGAGAAAGCTCGGGATTAACTCCGCCTTGGAGCATTACTTGGGTTCCTCCTATCTTTACTAATTCTTCCACCTTGCTTAAGATCTCTTCTTTAGATAAGAGGTAGCCATTCTTTGAATCTTTATTTACGGAAAAGGCACAGAACTTACAGCTGAGGGCGCAAATATTGGTAAAGGTTATATTTCGATCGATCACAAAAGTAATGATCTCTTCGGGATGATACTTTTTTCTACAATGGTCGGCTAATTTGCCTAAGGAGAGTAAATCAAGATCAAATAAAGATACTCCTTCTTCAAGATTTAATCTTTCTCCAGTATATGCCTTTTCTAATACCTCCGCCATCTTCTTCATTTGAAAAACTCCAGTCTTTGGCACGAGGGGCAAAGTCCTAATTTAGAAGCTTGTTGATAATAAATGAGTAACGCTTCTTGTTCTTGAGGACCAAATTCATATTTAAGATTTTTAAAATACCCATAGAGGTCTACATGTTGAAAACTATCAAAGAGTTTAATGACAATCTCATCCAAATGTTTTAGTCCATAGTCTAAGGATTTTTTAAAAGCTTGGACTATTTCTTTAGTCTTTTCAGGAAATTTGTGAGCATAATCTTTTTTAACTGCCCAGACAGCAAAGATAACTGCATAGCCAATATATCTTTGCCATAATTCAGCCAGATCGTATAAAAATAATCCCTCTTCTTCCTTGACTTGGAGAGCTTCATCGCCAATTAAAAGAGCAGCAGTGGAGTGAAGAAGCATCGATTGAAGTTTAGGCGGCATAACTTTATAAAAAGGTTGATAAGCACTAAGAAGAACCTTAACTAAGACTTGGGAAGTAGCACTGGTCTTAGACAAAGCGATAGATTTCCCCTTTAATTTATCTAAGGGGAGTTTACTCACTAAGATGACACTCTTAACCACCCCCTGCGAGCTTAAACAAAGCTCTGGCAAGAGAAGGTATTCATCTTGATGTCTGGCGTATTCTATAGAAGAAATAGGGCTTAGATCAAGTTTTTTAGAAGCCAGCCAGCTATTTAATTGATGGGGCAGCCCTGGTGTTATTCGTGCCTCAATAGGTACTTTTTCTTCTAAAATTCCATAGTAAGGAGGTAAGCAGTTTATGTAGTTTAAATAACCGAGACGGGTCTTCATTCTTGGCTTTTATAGCTTTCTTTCTCGATAAAGGCTGTCTACTTCTTGGGGTATTCTTTTCGCATTCTCAATAATTCTGACTAATCTTTTTTTTGAGATCTCGGTGGGAGTTAAAGCTCCCGCTGCATGAACAATCTTTTCTTCTAAGCCAGTCCCACCTATGTCATCGACCCCAAAACAAAGAGCTACTTCGGCTAATTTTTCACCTAAATACATCCATAATCCCTTAATATGATCAAAGTTATCTAATAAAATTCGAGAGACGGCAAAGATTCGGAGATCGTCAAAACCATCTGTTCCTCGACAAGAAGAAAGGCTGGTGTTCTTGGGATGAAAAGCTAAGGGAACAAAGGCTAAAAAACCTTTGGTCTTATCTTGAAGATCCCGAAGAGCTAAAAGATGATCTACTTGCTCTTCCTTAGTCTCCACATGGCCATAAAGCATAGTAGCATTTGACTTTATGCCAAGGAAATGGGCTTTTTTCATAACTTCTAACCAGCGATTACCACTAATCTTCTTGGGCGAAATAATTTGACGAACTCTGGGGCTAAATACCTCTGCCCCCCCACCTGGAATTGAATCAAGTCCTGCTTCTTTTAATTTTTTTAGGACTTCTTCTATGCTCAGTCCTGAATTCTTAGAAAAATGGTCTATTTCCACGGCCGTAAAGGCTTGAATAAAGATTTCCGCATCTATCTTCTTAATTCTCTTCAACATCTCTTTGAAATACTCAAATGAAAGATGAGGATGTAATCCTCCAACAATATGAAACTCTTTTATCTCAAGCCGCAAACCTTGATAGACTTTTTCTTCTATCTCTTCTAAAGAAAAGAGATACCCTTCCTCTAAGTCTTTGGAGAAAGCACATAATGGACATCGAAAAATACAAATGTTAGTATAATTAATATTTAAGTTTGAATTAAAATAAGATTTGTCCCCAACCTTTCTTTTTCTGACTATATCTGCTAATGACCCCAACGAAAGCAAGTCAGAAGAAGCTATTAACTTAAGACCATCTTCTCTATTAAGCCTTTTCCCAGCTAAAACCTTTTCTTCGATTTTAGAAAAATCACTCATTATTGACCTCTTCCCTTCCATTCTTCAGTGGTCTTTAGGCCCAAGAGAGATGTCACCTTCCTTACTACCGCCTCGACCAGATCGTCAATAGTTTGAGGTTTATGATAAAAAGGTGGCATCGCCGCCACTATATCGGCCCCCATTTTTCTTAAGGTAAGCATATTTTGAAGATGGATTTCATTTAAGGGAGTTTCTCGGGGCACTAAGATCAGCTGCCTTCTTTCTTTCAGGGTAACATCAGCGGCTCTTTCTATTAGGTTATCGGAGCTGCCATTAGCAATAGCTGCTAAAGTTCCCATACTACAAGGAATAACGATCATCCCTTCGGTCTTAAATGAACCACTGGCAATGGGAGAAAAGAGATCGCGGTAATCAAGGTAGTGAAGAATTTCGTTCTCTTTAAAGTAAGTCCCTGCCTCGATATTAAGTTCATGTTTAAATATCTCTTTGGCCGTATCAGTAATCATTAAAAAGACTTCCTGTTTCATCTCTAAGAGACATTTAACTAATCTTTCTCCATAAATTACACCACTTGCTCCACTAATACCAACGATATAACGCATATCTTTCCTTCATTTAGCAAGAGATAGAGTAGTAAAGAGAGATAGAGTAGTAAAGATAAGGACAATCGTCAGGAACCTTATTATAACCATTATAACCTTCATTTAGCAAGAGATAGAGTAGTAAAGATAAAGACAGTGAGACTAAACAAGCCATTAGCAGCAAAGAAGGCTTGGTTGACTTTGGAGAGATCGAAAGGAGAAATAAGACGATGTTCATAGACAAGAAGAATGGTAGCCATCACCAGCCCTACCCAGTAATAGATAGTTAAGTGAGCTAAGATTCCTAGATTGAACAAGCAAGTAATAGTTAGAAGATGTAAGGTCTTTGAGATAGTTAATGCTTTTTTTAGCCCAAATGATCTTGGAATAGAATAGAGATTTTCTTCTTGGTCAAATTTTAAATCTTGCATAGCGTAGATAATGTCAAAACCAGCAGCCCAGCAAAGCACTCCCAGGCTTAAGATTACAGGGAGAAAGGTAATATCTCCTCGAATAGCTATCCATCCTCCCATGGGAGCGCAAGCTAAGATTACACCTATCCCAAAGTGAGTAGCCCAAGTAAATCTTTTAAAGTAGGAATAAGAGACTAACAAAACTATGGCTAAAGGAGACAAAACCAGGGCGAGAAAGTTTAAATGATAAGCAGAAAAGAAGAGTAAAAAAAAACCACCAAAGACTAATAACCATACTTGCCAAAGAGGAATTAATCCTTGGGGCAATGCCCTATTGGCAGTCCGTAGATTCTTAGCATCTATCTTGCGATCTATTAATCTATTTAAGGCCATCCCGGCTGTTCTTGCTCCAACCATGGCCAAGGTAATCCAGAGCCAATAAGACAAAGGAAAAATACCCCGAAAAGCCAAAAGAGCTCCTAAATAAGCAAAAGGAAGGGCAAAAATAGTATGTTCAAATTTTACTAACTCAATAAAGAGTCTTATTTTATTCAATCCCATAAGCGTCCCATTTTTCATCCACTAATTGCTTTATTTCTTTACTCATCTTTATCTCATTTGGCCAAGGTCGAGTTATTCCTTCTGCCATCGTCTTTCTGGTGGCATCAATGCCCATTTTAGAGCCATAATGAGGAAGGCAGCTAGCATGATCTAAGGCGTCTACTGGCCCTTCTACAAAGGTAATATCTCGCTTCGGATCAATATTATTAAAGACCTTCCATGTAACCTCAGAGAGATTAGAGACCTCAACGTCATCATCTACCACAATAATCACCTTGGTAAACATCAACTGTCCCATACCCCAAATAGCATGCATTAGCCGTTTGGCTTGCCCTGGATATTCTTTCTTGATGGAAAAGATAGCACAGTTGTGAAAGACACCCTCGATGGGTAAGTTAATATCCACCACTTCAGGAAGTTGGATCTTTAATAAAGGTAAAAATATCCGTTCGGTAGCCTTACCAAAAAAACAATCTTCCATGGGTGGCTTACCAACAATAGTTGCTGGATAAATGGCATCTTTGCGGTGAGTAATACAAGTAATATTAAAGACAGGATATTCGTCTGGCGGGGAATAAAATCCAGTATGGTCACCAAAAGGACCTTCCACCTGCCGCTTATGAGGATCAACATATCCTTCTAACACTATTTCAGCATTAGCTGGCACTTCTAAGTCTATGGTTTTACACTTCACTAATTCTACTGGTTGCTTTCGCAAAAATCCAGCAAAGAGCATTTCGTCCATCCCTTTTGGAAAAGGACAAGTAGAAGCATAAACACTTGCAGGGTCACTACCTATCGCTACCGCTACTTCCATTCTTTGGTTTAATTCTTCATATTTTCTATAGTGAGAAGCCCCGTCTTTATGGAGATGCCAATGCATGCCGCAGGTATTTTTATCGTAGACCTGCATTCGATACATGCCGACATTTCTTTTTTGAGTCAAAAGATCTTTAGTGAAGACCATGGGGAGAGTGATAAACTTTCCTCCATCCTCTGGCCAGCATTTAAGGATCGGAAATTTCAAGACATCTGGATCATCCTTGATAATTACCTCTTGGCAAGAACCTTTTTTAACTATCTGGGGAATAAATTGATTTAATTCATAAAGCTTAGGAAGCATCAAAATTTTTTCCCAGATATCACCTGGGGGTTCAAGAGTGAGAAGTTGAGTAATCCGCCCGGCAATCTCATTTATATCCTCCACCTCCAGAGCTAACTTCATCCGTTCATAAGAAGCAAAAGCATTAATTAAGAGAGGAAAGTGGCAATCTTTAACATTTTCAAATAACAAGGCTGGTCCCTTCTTTTTGACCAGACGATCAGCAATCTCAGTAATCTCTAATTCGCAACTTACTTCTTCCTTTACTCTTCGCAGAAGATTCTTGTCTTCCAGGCATTTTATAAACTCTCGGAGATCTTGGTAAGCCATATTCTTTTATCCCTATTAAATTATCCAAAAGCATTTAAAGATGCTTGATTGCATTATTATTTTCTATAGTTAAGCGTCTTTATAGTAGTTATTAACGAAAACCTTGCATAGGAAATAATACCGAGCAATAAAAGAGAAAAAAGGTGTATCTTCTCAAAATTTCATAGTAAACGGGAATTTAGGTTAAAAGGTTCTTTAAGCGGATTTAAAAAGATGAAAGCTTTATAGGAGGTCAGGCCAGAAGGAACGTCTGAAATATAATCTTCTTATTAAGAGACATTGCCAAATTTCATAATGAGAATTACTGAAAGCCCTCATTTAGCCGTAGCCAAATGAGGGCTTAAGTCTTCTTCAAATAAAATCTTCCAATAGAATATTAATACATTCCCATTCCACCACCAGGCATACCACCACCAGGCATAGCGGGTAAAGCTGATTTTTCTTCTGGGATATCACTGATCAAAGTTTCTGTAGTTAAGAGTAAAGCCGCAACACTGGCAGCGTTTTGAAGAGCACATCGCGTTACTTTGGCAGGATCAATAACGCCATCCTTTACCAGATCAGAGAACTCACCCGTTAGAGCATTAAATCCTATGTTTTCACTTTCCTTCTTTAGTCTCTCTATGATTACTGATCCTTCAAAGCCAGCATTAATAGCAATTTGCCTGGCTGGTTCTTCTAAAGCTCGGATAACAATTTTAGCTCCTGTCGCTTCATCTCCTTCTAGTTTTAATTCAGCTATTTTTGGAATCGCCCTTAATAAAGTTAATCCACCACCAGGGACAACCCCTTCTTCTACTGCCGCTCTAGTGGCAGAAAGGGCATCTTCTACTCGTGCTTTCTTCTCTTTCATCTCTGTTTCCGTAGCTGCTCCTACCTTAACTACGGCTACTCCTCCTGCTATCTTAGCTAATCTTTCTTGAAGTTTTTCTCGATCGTAGTCTGAAGTTATATCTTTAATTTGGGTCCGAATTTGAGCAATACGAGCCTTAATATCATCAGGACTACCTGCTCCTTCTACGATAATAGTATTTTCCTTATCAATGACTATCTTTTTAGCTCTTCCTAACATCTCTATATTTACATTTTCTAATTTTAACCCTAACTCTTCGGCAATTACCTGACCACCAGTTAAAATAGCTAGATCTTCTAACATCGCCTTTCTTCGGTCGCCAAAACCTGGAGCTTTCACCGCTATGCAATTCAAAGTACCTCTAATCTTGTTCACTACTAAAGTAGCCAGGGCTTCACCTTCTACTTCCTCCGCAATAATTAATAAAGGTTTGCCTACTTGAACTATCTTTTCCAATAAAGGCAATAAATCCTTCATGCTACTAATCTTTTTATCATAAATTAAGATATAAGGATCTTCAAGAATAGCTTCCATTTTTTCAGCATTGGTCACAAAATAAGGAGATGAGTATCCTCGATCAAACTGCATTCCTTCCACTACCTCTAAAGTAGTGTCAATAGATTTAGCTTCTTCTATGGTAATAACTCCATCCTTCCCTACTTTTTCCATAGCCTCAGCAATTAATTCTCCAATCTCTCGATCATTATTAGAAGAAATAGTAGCTACTTGAGCTATCTCCTCTTTGTTTTTAATACTTTTACTCATTGCTTTAATTTCTTCTACTACTCTACTTACTGCCTTTTCAATACCTTTTTTTAAAACCATAGGATCAGCTCCAGCCGTAACATTCTTTAATCCTTCCCTAATAATAGCTTGAGCTAAAACTGTCCCTGTCGTCGTTCCATCTCCGGCCACATCTTGAGTCTTGGTAGCTACCTCTTTTACTAATTGAGCACCCATATTTTCATAAGGATCTTCTAATTCAATCTCCTTGGCAATAGTAACTCCATCGTTAGTAATAATAGGAGAGCCAAATTTCTTATCCAAAATTACATTTCTTCCTTTAGGTCCTAAAGTAATCCTTACTGCTTCCGCTAAGGTGTTAACTCCTCTCTGTAAAGACTTACGTGCTTCCTCACTTAAAGCTATTTGTTTAGCCATGAAAATTCCTCCTCTAATTTATTCCATAATTCCTAAAATATCATTTTCTCTTAAAATAAGATAATCTTCATTATTGATCTTAATTTCGGTTCCAGAATACTTACCATACAGAATCCTATCTCCCACTTTAACTTCTAATTCTCTTCGGCTTCCATCTTCAAGAATTTCACCCTTACCCACCGCGATAACTTTTCCTTCTTGGGGTTTTTCTTTAGCTGTATCAGGAATGATGATACCCCCTTTTTTTTCCTCTTCTGGATCTACTTGCTTTATGACAACTCGATCGCCTAATGGCCTAATATTCATTCTTCGCTATCCTCCTTAATTTAATAATTTAATCTCTTTAAAACTTATTCCTTAAAATTTAAAATCTTAAAATTTAGATACTTAAAATCTTAAAATTTAGATAGTTAATTTAGATAGTTAATATATTTAAAATATAAACTTATGTCAACCTTAATAAAAAGTTAAAATATCTAATAAAGTTAACATATAGCACGATACCTTTCATTTGCTTTAAATTTTAACAAAACCTGTCTTATTTTCTCAATATTTATCTTTTCCAACCTTATTTGCTATCCATAGATTATGTTAAAATTTACTAATCTTTTTCTTAAATTAAGTCACCTGGCTTGATAACAGACTAGTTATCTCTTTTAGATATTCTTTATTAATCAAGTTTAATCATTTTTAGAATTATTCACATTGGAAGTCCAAGATTGTTAGCTTATTAACAATTTTATCCACATTATCCACATTAACTTATTCACATCTTGTGATTAATTTTTTTCAGCTATAATCCTCAGTCCCTCAAGGATTAAGCAAGGATCAATAAAATCTGCCCTTATTTCCCCTCGGTAAATCTCTGCCCATCCACCGGTGATGACAATTAAGGCCTTCATATTTAACTCATCTTGAATCTTCTTGATAATTCCTTCAATTAAATATCTAAAGCCAAAATAAACTCCACTCTGCATACTACTGACTGTATCCATACCCATAATTTTCTCAGTCTTTATTATCTTTGCCTTTGGCAGCAAAGCTGCTCTTTCAAATAAAGTCACCATAGATATCTCTAAACCAGGAGTAATAGCTCCTCCCAAATAAGCTCCTTTCTCAGAAAGGACATCAAAAGTAATAGCGGTACCTAAATCTACGATAATCGCTGGAAAACCATATAATTCTTTAGCCGCAATAGCACTCACAATTCTATCTACACCTATTTCGGAAGGAGAAGGATATTCTATCTTGATTATTTCTTTTAAATCTTCAATCTTTAAATATAAAGGAGGTCTAGAAAATATTTCTTGAAAGCCACTTACGGCTATCTCTTTTAAAGATGGAACCACACTAGAAAGAATTATTTGTTTAATATTTATCTTCTCTTTGTTTTGAGAAAAAAGACAACTTATTCTTTCTTTAAATTCCTCTTTATCTAAAGCTAATTTAGTCTTTATTCTTTCTTGGATTATTAGATCTTTCTTTTGGTACACTCCTAAAACAATATTAGTATTACCTATATCTACTGCTAAAAGCATGATCTACCTTCCAAGGTTAGTCTTTGCTCCATTTGAAATATCCTTATTTAATTACTTCTTTTATTTCCAAGCTTAAGTCGGTGGACTTAAAAGAATGAGTTAAGGCTCCTATCGAGATAAAATCTACGCCTAACTGGGCAATCTTTTTAATCTTCTTTAAAGTTACATTTCCTGAAACTTCAATCTTTATCTTCTGATCCTTTTCTTTTATCAAATCTACCGCCTTTTTTAATCTAGAGATACTCATATTATCTAACATAATCATATCTACTTTCTCTTTTAATACTTCTTTTAACTCTCTCATTTTAGAGATCTCTACTTCTACTTTTAAAGAAGTCTTAGAATTTACCCTTTTTATCGCTTCCCTTATCTTTGGAACAATTTTTAAGTGATTATCTTTTATTAACACCTGATCGTAAAGACCAAATCGATGGTTATTTCCTCCTCCTGTTTTTACCGCATATTTCTCTAATCTTCTTAAACCTGGTGTAGTCTTACGGGTATCCAAGATTTTACATTTAGTCTTTTCAATCATTCTTACAAAATTAGAAGTTAAAGTAGCAATTCCCGACATCCTCTGTAAAAAGTTTAAGATAGTTCTTTCTCCTTTTAAGATCTGAGAGGCCTTTCCTGCTATCTCAGCAATCTTTTCTCCTTTTTTTACTCTTTTACCTTCCAAGACCAGCAACTCAACTTTAATTTTAGGATCCAACAACTTAAAGCCCATCTTTATCACCTCTAATCCAGCTATCACTTGTTCTTCTTTGGCTATAATCTCAGCTCTAACCTTGATCTCTTTAGGAACAACTAAATCCGTAGTCAGATCACCTTTTCCAAGGTCAGATAAAAGCTCCTTCTTGATTAGAGATTTAAAATAAACTTTATTTAAATTCATCTTTTTCTTCTGTTTTTTCTTCTATCGGTATTTTAGCTAAAGCAACTAATTTATCATTTTCATTTAATTTAATTATTCGAACGCCCCTGGTGTTTCTCCCTGTCACTGGAATATCCTTAGCTTTAAATCGAATAACCATGCCCCCTTCGCTAATTAACACTACCTCATCTTGATCTTCCACCTCACAAGAACTAACTATCCATCCCCGATAAGTGTTGACCTTCATATTGATAATTCCAAAACCACCTCTATTTTGAGATCGATATTCTTTTAAGAAAGTCCGTTTCCCATAGCCTTTCTCAGATACCGTCAGCAATGTTTCTTCCTCTCTTACTATTTCCATGCTAACTACTTCATCGTCTAATGCCATCTTCATTCCTTTTATTCCTCTTGCTATTCTGGATAAGGATCTAAGAGATTCTTCATTAAAACGAATAGCCTTTCCTTTCTTGGTAACTATTATAATCTCTTCCCTTTTTCTAACTACTTTAACACCGATCAACTCATCTCCTGGATCTAAAGAAAGAGCAATAATTCCCCCTGGTCTAGGTTTGCTAAAAACACTTACTTTAACTTTCTTTGTTATTCCCTTTTTAGTTATCATAACAAAATAATTATCTTGATTAAAATCTTCGATCTTAGCAAAAGTAGTGATTCGTTCTTTGCTGTTTAAAGAGATTAAATTTATCATGGCTTTTCCTTTGTGAGTTCTCTCCCCTTCTGGAATCTCATAAACTTTAAGCCAATATATTCTACCTAAGTTAGTAAACAAGAGAATATAACTATGGGTAGAAGCAATCAGAAGATGTTCAATAAAATCTTCTTCTCTAAACCCCATTCCCGTTACCCCTACTCCACCTCTCCTCTGCATCCGATAAGTATCTACAGCTAATCTCTTAATATATCCGGCATGGGATATGACAATAACCATATCCTCTTGTGGAATTAAGTCTTCTATCTTAAAGTCAATTATCTCCTCCTTTATCTCTGTTCTCCGTTTATCTTTAAATTTCTCTTTTATTTCTAAAAGCTCCTCTTTGATAATTTCTAATACTTTTTGTTCATTCATTAAGATAGATTTAAGATTGGCAATAAGTTTAATCAAGTTTAAATATTCATTATTTATCTTTTCTTGTTCTAAGCCAGCTAATCTTTGAAGTTGCATCTCTAATATTGCTTGGGCTTGTTTATCGCTTAAATTAAACTCATTGATAAGTCTTTGCTTGGCTTCTAAGGCAGATTTAGAACTACGAATGGTGTTTATTATGGCATCGATATTATTTAAAGCAATCTTTAGACCTTCTAAAATATGAGCTCTAGTTTCAGCAATAGACAATTCATATCTTGTTCTTCTAATAATTACTTCCTTACGATGCTCTAGATAATTACTTAATACTTCCTTAAGATTTAACACCCTTGGTTGATTATCGACTAAAGCTAACATAATTACCCCAAAAGTAGTCTGCATTTGAGTATGTTTATAAAGCTGATTTAAAACGATGTTTGCATTTTCTCCTCTTTTTACTTCTATTACTACCCTTAAACCATCTCGATCGGACTCATCTCTTATCTCTGAAATACCTTCAATCTTTTTATCTTTTACTAAATCAGCCATCTTAGAAATTAAATCGGCTTTATTTACTTGATAAGGAATTTCAGTAATAATAATTTGTTCTCGACTCTGCTTTAATTCTTGAATATCAGCTTTTGCTCTTATCGTTAAACAACCTCTTCCGGTATGATAAGCTTCCTTAATACCTTTAGTCCCACAGATAATTCCTCCCGTAGGAAAATCAGGACCAGGAATACCTTTAATTAATTCCTCTATCTCTATCTCTGGCTGCTCAATAATAGAGATAACCCCGTCAATTACCTCTGCTAAATTATGAGGAGGAATATTGGTGGCCATTCCCACGGCAATTCCAGAAGAACCATTAATGATTAAATTAGGAATCTTTGAAGGAAGCACTAAGGGCTCTTTTAAAGTATCATCAAAATTGGGAGTAAAGCTAACTGTCTCTTTATCAATATCAGCTAACATCAACTCAGCTAAAGAGTCTAGTCTTACCTCGGTATATCTCATAGCGGCTGGTGGATCTCCATCAACTGAACCAAAATTTCCTTGTCCTTCCACTAAACAATATCTACTAGAAAAATCTTGGGCCATTCGGACCATCGCTTCATAAACAGAAGTATCTCCATGAGGATGGTATTTACCTAAAACCTCTCCTACAATTCGAGCTGATTTTTTAAAAGGTCGGTTATGGAAACTCCCCAACTCATTCATCGCATAAAGAATCCTCCTATGCACTGGCTTAAGACCATCTCTCACATCAGGTAAAGCTCTTCCTACGATGACACTCATAGCATAATCAATGTAAAAACTCTTCATCTTATCTTCAATATAGACCGGAATAATTCGTTCTTTAATCTCTTCTTTGATTTCCATGTTTATCTTTTCCCTTTTTTATAAAATCTAGTGATAAATATCTTATTTAGCAAAACTATTAAGTCTCTTTCTATACTCTTTAAGTAAGGCTTTGGTTATTTTTCCCACTCTCCCATCTTTTATTATTTTATTATCTATCTTGGACACAGGAAGAATGCCACTTGAAGTAAAAGTTAAAAATACTTCATTAGCCGTATAAACATCATATCTCGTTAAGTATTCTTCTTTTGCCTTAATATTTAAATATTCACAGATAGATAATACTTCTTTTCTAGTTATTCCTTCTAAAATACCTACTGATTTCTTGGGTGTATAAACAACTTCATCTTTTACTAAAAAAATATTGCTAATCGTCCCTTCTGTGATTAAACCTTGACTATTTAAAGAGATTACTTCAAAATTATCCTTACTTACTCCTTCACTCTTAGCTAAAATATTAGCTAAGAAGTTAGAGCACTTTATCTTGGGAGATAAAGATTCATGAGGATTTCTTTGGATACTTCCAAAAGAAATACCAACTCCTTTGGTCAAGCAATCTTTAAGATAAATAGGTAATTTTTTAATTAAAATTATTAAGACATTCTTTTTTTCTTCCTCGATAATACTTACTCTTAGATACGCCTTCCTTAACTTGCTTTTATCTAAGGTGAATAAAATTGCTTCTTTTATCTGTAAATAACTTAAAAGAGGGGACATCTTTAATATCTTGGCTGAATTTAACAACCTCTCGAGGTGTTCTTCAAGTTTTAAGATCTTTTTATTAACTACTATCAGGCTTTCAAAAACATTATTAAAGATCTCTTTACCCCACAAATTAATCTTTGCTTCTTTTAATTCATAAATAAGACCATCAAGGTAAACTATTTCTTCCATTAGGGACAAAACTTAGTTAGTAACTCTTTCTCACTATAGACAGGGCTTTCATTAAAGCCTTAGCTTTATGTAAAGTTTCAAAATATTCTCTTTCGGGAGAAGAATCAGCTACAATTCCAGCTCCTACTTGAAAATAAGCAGTCTGC
This sequence comes from bacterium, assembly GCA_018830565.1. Taxonomy (NCBI): domain Bacteria; species bacterium. The sequence continues at coordinate 48,030 of JAHJRX010000062.1, forward strand.
CCTTTAATGATAATCGTCCTAATCGCAATATTAAGATCCAGGTGCCCATTAAAACCTATCCACCCAATAGAACCGGTATAAGGCCCTCTCTTAACTGGTTCTAATTCCTCGATAATCTCCATTGCTCTTATTTTAGGGGTTCCGGTAATAGTTCCACCCGGAAAAGTAGCTTTTAAGATATCAAATAAACTAATTTCTTCTTTTAGCTCTCCGACCACATTTGAGACAATGTGAATAACATGAGAATATCTTTCTAAACTCATTAACTCATTGACAAAGATACTATCATATTTACAGATTCTTCCTAGATCATTTCTTTCTAAGTCAACTAACATAATATGTTCAGCTCGTTCTTTGGCATCTAAACTTAGTTCTTCTCCTAAGAGACGATCTTCTTTTTTTGTTCTTCCTCGAGGTCTTGTTCCTGCGATAGGCCGTGTCTGGATCTTGTTTCCTGAAACATTTAATAGTCTTTCCGGAGAAGAGCTTACCACCCTTAAGTTACCTAAAGAAAGGTAAGCGGCAAAAGGAGAAGGATTAATGCTTCTTAAGACTTCATAAATTTTAAAAGGATGTTCGTGGATTTGATGTTCAAATCTTTGAGATAAATTTACTTGAAAGATATCTCCTTCTCTAATATATTCTTTGGCTGTTTTTACTATTTTCTCAAAATCTTCCTTGGTAAAATTTGATTGGTAATTAATTTTTGGTGAAGATTTAACTACTCTTTGATTTTGATAAGGTTTTATCTTCTTAAGGTTCAAGAGATGATAAATTTCTTTAATCTTATCTTTAGTCTCTTCATAACTACTTACCAAAAATGACTTCTTGTCTAAAGTAATAATAATGTAGACTAATTTCTTACAATGATCATAGGCTATTAACTCTCTAAAAAATAAAAAAAATATTTCAGGAAGATTTAGATCATCCTTGCTTAAATTAGGTAAATTCTCAAATAAATAAACCATTTCATAACTAAAATAACCTACCCCTCCTGAAAAAAAATTAGGAAGACCTTTTATCGGGGCAACCCTCTTCTTTTCTAAGATTTTTTGGAGTTCTTTTAAGATATTTCCTCTATACCTTCTTATTCCTTCCTCTTTATTAATAACCTCTATTTCATCTTTTTTTCCTTTAAAGATTAGTTCAGGATCCTTTCCTATATAGGAAAAACGAGCTATCTCTTGAGGTCCTTTCCCGCTGTCCAAAAAGAAAGCAAAGGGTTCATCAAGGGCATATTTTTTGAATAAGTCTAAGGGGTCTAGATTGGGTAATTTAAAAGTAGCAAAGAGAGGAATAAGATCAAAATCTTGGCTAATTAATGAACAAAACTCTTTATAACTAGGCTTAATCTCTATCTTTCTCACCTAAACATCTAAATTTTTAACCTCTTTGGCATAACTTTGAATAAAATTTCTTCGGGGTTCTACTTTATCTCCCATTAATACCGTAAATATTTCATCAGCTTCTATTTCATCTTCCAAGATCACTTTAAGTATAGAGCGATTATGGGGGTCCATCGTCGTCTTCCACAGTTGCTCAGGGTTCATCTCCCCTAACCCTTTATATCGTTGAATAATTACGCCCCCTTTTCCAATCCTTTCTAAAATTTCGTCTCTTTCTTGATCGGAATAAGTATAATATTCTTCATTCTTCTTCTTGATCAAATATAAAGGTGGTTGAGCCATGTAAAGATATTCTCCTTTGATCAGAGGTTGCATATATCGATAAAAGAAAGTTAATAAAAGAGTGCTAATATGAGACCCATCTACGTCCGCATCGGTCATAATAATAATCTTATGATAACGAAGTTTAGAAACATTAAATTCATCTTTTCCAATTCCCGCTCCTAAGGCAGTAATGATATTTCTGATCTCTTCATTATTTAAAATTTTATCAATTCTGGTTTTTTCTACATTAAGAATCTTTCCTTTTAAGGGTAAAATAGCTTGAAATCTTCGATCTCTCCCTTGTTTTGCTGAACCTCCAGCTGAATCCCCCTCTACAATGTAAAGCTCGCATAAAGAAGCATCTTTTTCTGAGCAATCAGCTAGTTTCCCAGGAAGAGAAGTGCTTTCTAAAACACTTTTTCGTCGAGTAATCTCCTTGGCTTTACGAGCAGCTTCTCTGGCTAAGTAAGCTACCTTTGCTTTTCCGATAATACTTTTCACTATTTCTGGATTCTCTTCAAAAAAATAAGCTAACTTTTCTGAACTTACAGACTCTACTACCCCTTTTACCTCGCTATTTCCTAAACGGGTCTTGGTTTGTCCCTCAAATTGAGGTTCTCCTAATTTAACACTGATCACCCCCGCCAACCCTTCTCTGACATCCTCTCCGGCAAAAGAAGAAGTATTTTCTTTGACTAACTTATTCTTTTTAGCATAGTCATTGATTATCTTAGTTAAAGCAGATTTAAAACCTATTAAGTGAGTTCCTCCATCAGGAGTATTAATATTATTTACATATGAAAATAAATTCTCTACATACCCATCATTATGTTGAAAGGCTATTTCAATCAGAATATCTTCTTTTTTACCAAAAAAATAAACCGGATCTTTATATAAAACATCTTTATTTTTATTTAGGTGTTGAACAAAAGAGATAATTCCTCCTTCATACTTAAACAAATGTTCCTTATTGGTCTTCTTATCGATAATACTTATCTCTACATCCTTATTTAGAAAAGCTAATTCTCGTAATCTTTGTGATAGTAAATCAAATGAAAAATCGACCACCGAAAATATCTTCTCATTGGGCTTAAATTTTACTTTAGTTCCAGTCTGATCGGTGGTTCCAATAACTTCTATTTCAGCCAGAGGTTCTCCATGATCATATTTTTGATAATAAATATTACCATTTCGAGATACTTCTACCTCTAAATATTCAGAAAGAGCATTTACTACCGATAACCCCACTCCATGTAAACCACCAGAAATCTTATAAGAATCTTTTGAAAATTTCCCCCCGGCGTGTAGTGTCGTCATTACTATTTCTAAAGCAGATCTCTTGTATTGAGGGTGATTTTCTACCGGAATTCCTCGACCATCATCAATAATAGTCACACTATTATCTTCATGAATAATTACCTTAATACATTTACATTCTCCAGCTAAAACTTCATCAATGCTATTATCTACTACTTCAAAAACTAAATGATGTAACCCTCTTTGAGAAGTATCCCCAATATACATACTAGGTCTTCTCTTAACTGCTTCTAACCCTTCTAAAATTTGAATATCTTCTGCCACATAATCTAATTTCATTACTTAAAACTCCTCTTGTTTAAGGTCTTTATATCTATAGGAGAAACAATCATTCTTCCATCTTTTAATAAAATAAGAGATTTTTTCTCTTTTTTACTAATTTCAACGATTAAGTCTTCTCTCTTTTTTCTCTCTAAAAGTTCAGAATTAATAAGATACGAAGTTATTTTATAACTAAAGATACCTATGATATCATGAGTTAATATTTTGTTTTTAAAACCAATACTTAAAAACATCTTTATCTCATAAGTGTTTAAAAATAGCTCAGCATGGATCTTCATATCCACTACATTTTATAAAGCACTTATTAATGAAAGTTTGACATAGAGTAAATTAATTTAACTCCAAGCAAGTTTATCTTTTATTGCTTGGTATTATTTCCTATGTCTGGTTTTCGTTAATAACTATACTTTTGATATTATATTCTTCACTAAATCTTTACTAATATTTAATTTAATCTTTTCTAAGATATCCTTCTTTAAAAAATTAAAATCATTATTCCAAGTAGAATTTTCTACCTTGACATATAAGATCTTATTTTTTACAGATAAAGGAGTAATATGATTAGAGATTTCTTTTCCTATAAGATCTGGCCATTTCTTCCTCAATTCTTCTTCTAAGAATTTGCCCGTTAAATTATTCTTTTTAATGATTCGTTCGAGGATAGTTTTAATATCTTCAAATTCATCTTTCTTTCTCATTACTCCAATACACAGCCATCTTTTACTTGAAAGAGCATATAATTTTTAAAGTTTGTCTCTTTTAAAAACTCTAAATTACTTGTGGTAATAAATATTTGGATTTGATCATTTAAAAGATTTATAAAATTTCTTTTCTTTTCTTTATCTAAGTCCGAAAATACATCATCTAATAACAATATTGGAAATTTTTTAGTTTTTTTATAGATATAAAATAATTCAGCAAAACGAATAGCAATTGCGGTTATTCTTTTTTGTCCTTGTGAACCAAAACTTCCAATATTTACTTCTCTAAAAGTAAATATTAGATCATCTTTATGAGGTCCTACTAAAGTAAAACCTCTAATATTTTCTTTTTCTCTATATTTATGCAACTTATCATAAAAATCTTTTTCTAAGTTATCTGAAGAGATAGAAGGTTTATATTTAATCTCAAATAAATCTTTTACCGATAAAATCTCTTTATAAACTTGGGCCGCTAATTTACTTAATTCATTTACCACTTCATGTCTAATCTTTATTATTTCTACACCCTCACTAATTAAGAGATGATCTAAGCTTTCTAAGACTTTATTTTTTTCTAAGATACTCTTTTTCTCATTTAAAATCTTATTTCTGGATAATAAAGTTCTCTGGTATCTCCTTAAATAATAAAGATATTTTTCATTAACTTGGGCAATCAATAAATTTAAAAAATGTCTTCTTAAGACGGGAGATTTAGTAAGAATGTATAAATCTTCAGGTGAGAAAACAACGCAATTAAATATTTCAAAAACCTTACTTTGATTATTAATCTTCTTATTATCTATTCTTATCTCTTTTTTAACCTCACTTTTAATCTCACCTTTAATTTCATTTTTAACCTCAATTTTTGAATCTTGAAGTAAGATTGTTAATTGGTGAGAATTATCCTCGTCAATTATATTTCCTTTAAGAAAAAATTCATTTCCATTCCACTGAATTAAATATAGATCCTTCTTTCCTCTAAAAGACTTAGCTTTATTTAAAAAATAAATAGCATCTAATATGTTAGTCTTTCCTTGAGCATTATCTCCAAAAAAAATGTTTAACTTAAGACTAAATTTTAAACTAAGACTCTTTAAGTTACAAAAATTCCTAACTTTAAGTTCATCTAAAAACAAGACTTAATCCACCTTTATTCTCATAGGCAAAATAACATACTTATAACTCTCATCATAAGATATCAGTCCCGCCCTTTTTTCATCTTCAAAGCTAAAACATATTTCCTCTTCTTCTATATTCTTTAAAACATCGATCAAGTATTTAGCATTAAAACTAATCTTTAAATCATCACCTTGATATTTTACTTTTACCTCCTCATTACAGCTTCCTATCTCTGGAGTATAAGAACTAATAGCAAGGCTATCAGAAGATAAAGTAAAAAAAAGTTGATTATTGGAGATTATTGATACTCTTTTGCAAGTATTTAAAAATACTCTTCTGTTGATATGAAATTTATTCTTATTTTCGTGAGGAATTAACTCTTTATAATTTGGATAATTTCCTTCTATCAACTTAGAATTTAAAACAAAATCGTCTCCCTTGAAAGATATTTGATTTTCTTCTATAAAAAAATCTATCTTCTCCTCGTCATCATTTGTAATCTTAGAAAGTTCTTGTAAAGTTTTATTAGGAATAATGACTGCTAAATCAAGACTATTAAAATCAAACTTTTTATTATCCAACTTTTTATTAATAGTAGCTAATCTATACCCGTCAGTAGCTACCATTTCTATATTACTACCACTGATAGATAAATAGATACTATTTAAAACATAACGGAAAGTATCTAAAGAGCTAGCAAATATCACCTTTTTAATCATCTCTTTTAAGATAAAAGAAGGGATGCTAAAAGACTTCTCTTTATTAATTTCTGGAAATCTTGGAAATTCTTCTTCTGAGACATAGTTTAACTTATAAGTTGTTTTTTCACAAGAAATAACCACTTCTTTTTCATCTTTACTGATTAAGATTTCATTAGTTGGAGATTCTTTAACTATATCAAATAATTTCTTACTTGAGATAACTACTTCTCCTTCTTTAAGAAGATTAACTTTAATTTTACACTCTAAACCAATTTCTAAGTTAGTAGTAAAAAGATGAAGATGATTATCTTTTGCTTTTAGGTAAATATTAGACAAAATGGATAAAGAAAGTTTAGTAGAAGTTATTCCTTGACATTTAAGTAATGCCTTTAGTAATTTTTCTTTTTCACAAATTATTTGCATGTTTAAATAACTATTATTAATATATCTTTTAAGTCTAAATAGTAGTATAGCTTGTTAGTATGTTAATATGTCTATTAAACCTTTTATTACTCGAAGAAAAAATCGTGGATAGATAGTTGATAGTTTTTAACTTTTTAAACACTTTTAACAATTTAACAATCTTTTTTTAATTTATTCACATTTTATAAACAATTAAATTTACTTTGCCTCATAAAGTGTCTTTTATTTCTTCTATAATCTTACCAAAGGACTCGATTTTTTCTATTTTTTCTTTAATCTTCTCATAAGCATGAATTACCGTAGAATGATCTCTTCCTCCAAAACTTGCCCCAATTTCAGCTAAAGATAAATCAGTTAACTCTCTACATAAGTACATGGCAATTTGTCTTGGTAAGGCAATAGCGTTATTTTTCTTTTTTGTCTTCATATCAGCAAGATGTAAACTAAAGTGTTTTACAATCTTGTTTTGTATTTGTTCTATAGTAATAGATTCAAGTTTATCTTCCATAAATGAGTCTTTTAGAATTTTTTTAGCAAAATTAAGATCTATATCTTGATCTTGGTTATTTAAAATATAAGAAGCACTTACTTTATTTAAGGCTCCAATTAATTCCCTAATATTTTTACTAACTTTAAAAGCAATGTAATTTATAATTTCATCAGACAAGTTTATCTTCTTTTCTTCTATTTTCTTTTTTAAGATAGCAATACGAACTTCTATGGAAGGAGTTTGAATATCAGTAGTAAGACCTGATTCAAACCTCGATCTAAGACGTTCTTCAATAGTAGGTAATTCCCGGGGAGGTTTATCGCTAGTGATAATAATTTGTCGATGAGATTCATATAAGGTATTAAAAGTATGAAAGAACTCTTCTTTAGTATTATCTTTTCCAGCTAAAAATTGAATATCATCTATTAATAAAACATCTGTAGTGCGATACTTATTTTTAAAAGAAAAAATAGACTTATCGTATCTTATGGATTCTATGAATTCATTAGTAAAACGTTCGGATGAAGTATAGACAATTTTTTTATTTGGATGTAACTTTAAGATTCTATGCCCAATAGCTTGAATTAAATGAGTCTTACCTAGTCCTACTCCTCCATAAATAAATAGAGGATTATAAGCAGAAGCAGGGGATTCTGAAACAGCTAAAGCTGCAGCACAAGCAAATCGATTTGATTCCCCGGTAATAAAATTTTCAAAAGTATAATAAGGATTAAGATCAATATGGGTTAATAAATTTTTATTTTCCTTGTTAATTTTATCTGGTAATCTATCTTCTGATAAAGAAGGGACATTTTCATACTTAGAAACAGTGATACTTATTAGTTTTAAATCTTTATTATTAGAAATATTAACAAGTGTTTGAAGAAGTTCTTCTTTATACTCTTTCTCTATTTTATCTCTTATAAAATTATTAGGAACTTCAATCTCTACTTTCTTATCGGAAATAGATTTAAGCTTAGTTTGACAAAACCATAAATTAAAAGATCTTTGACTAACCTTTTTTTTAATACTACTTAAGACTTCATGCCACAGTTTTTCATCCATAAAAATACCTTCTTTTTAGTAATTCCTTAATTATTGGGGGAAGTTATAGTTAAAGCGTGTAAGGCTCTATAGGAAGTAAGTATTCAGCCAAGCTGATACCTGACGCTTATAGTAGTTATTAACGAAAACTAAACATAAGAAATAATACCGAGCAATAAAAGATAAACTCGTTGGAACTCAATTAATTTACTCTATGTCCTCTATGTCAAATTTCCATTAATAAGTGCCATATTTATATTTAAGGATTATATTATCTATTATCCAAAAAAGTTATTCAAGAAAAAAAACACCTTAAAGCTAAAAAAAATTTGACAATGATTTAAAAGTTGATATATAATCTGCTAAAGTTTAAGAGAATTAAGAAATTTTAAGTTTAAAAAATTTTTTATTAAAAAGAGGGCCATGGTGTCTAAATTAAGTGGATCTCAAATATTAATAGAATCTTTAATTAAAGAAGGAGTAGAAGTAATCTTTGGAATTCCAGGGGGTGTAGTCTTACCTATATTTGATGTCTTATACGATGCTCCTCTTAGATTTATTTTAACCAGACATGAACAAGGGGCTATTCACGCAGCTGATGGTTATGCTCGTTCTACAGGAAAGGTAGGTGTTTGCCTGGCTACTTCTGGTCCTGGGGCTACTAACTTAGTTACAGGAATTGCTACTGCTTATATGGATTCTATACCTGTTGTAGCTTTGACTGGACAAGTGCCAAGTAATATGATTGGTAATGATGCTTTTCAAGAAGCAGATATTGTGGGTATCACCAGGCCCGTTACTAAGCACAGTTTTTTAGTAAAAGATATCCAAGATTTAGCCACGACCATTAAGCAAGCTTTTTATATTGCTAAAACAGGGAGACCAGGTCCGGTATTAGTAGATCTACCTAAAGATGTTTTAACTTCAACTATAGAATATCATTATCCTGAAACTATATCTATTAGAGGGTATAATCCTAATTATTTTGGTCATGTTAAGCAAATTAAGAAAGCAGCTGCTAAGATTAATGCTTCTAAGAAACCAGTAATTTACGCCGGCGGAGGAGTTATTTTATCGAATGCCAGTGAAGAATTAAAGATATTAGCTAAAAAGACTAATATTCCAGTCACGAATACTTTATTAGGCTTAGGAGGATTTCCAGGTGAGCATCCTTTATTTTTAGGAATGTTAGGTATGCATGGTACATTTTATGCTAATTATGCCGTCTCTGAGAGTGATTTAATTATAGCTATTGGGGCACGTTTTGATGATAGAATTACAGGAAAGATTGATGAGTTTGCGCCCTTAGCTGAAATTATTCATATTGATATAGATCCTTCGGCTATAAGCAAGAGTATTAAAGTTCATATTCCTATTGTTGGTGATGTTAAAAATGTCCTCACAGAACTAAATAAATTAGTGACGAAAGTAGATACCAAAGAGTGGTTAAAAAAGATAGATCAATGGAAAAAAGAAAATCCTCTAACTTATAAAAAAGATGGGCGGCTTCACCCTCAATTTGTGATAGAAAAGATTTATGAAATTACTAAAGGAGAAGCAATTATTACTACCGAAGTAGGGCAAAATCAAATGTGGGCAGCTCATTTTTATAAGTTTTGCAAACCTAGACATTTTCTTTCTTCTGGTGGGTTAGGCACTATGGGCTATGGATTTCCTGCTGCTATTGGAGCAGCCATAGGTAACCCAGATAAGATTGTTATTGATATTGCCGGAGATGGAAGTTTTCAAATGAATACTCAGGAATTAGCTACGGCTGTAATTAATAAAGTTCCAGTTAAAGTAGCTATCTTAAATAATCAATGCTTAGGAATGGTTAGGCAATGGCAAGAATTATTCTTTAAGAAGAGGTATTCTTATACCTGTCTAAAAGGAAGTCCAGATTTTGTTAAATTGGCAGAAGCTTATGGAGCAGAAGGGATCTTAGTTACAAAATGCGAGGAAGTAGAGGAAGCTATCAAAAAAGCCATAAGCTCACCTCTTCCCACAGTGATGGATTTTAGAGTAGTAGAAGAAGAGAATGTTTTTCCTATGGTACCGACCGGTGCAGCTTTAACTCAAATGATGTCAGGAATTGCTTAAAAAGGAAGACAATGAAACATACTATTTCTGTTTTAGTTGAGAATAAATTTGGAGTATTAGCTAGGGTTTCAGGGTTATTTAGTAGTAGAGGGTTTAATATAGATAGTCTTACCGTAGGAGAGACTGATAATCCAGAAACATCTCGGATGACTATTGTAGTTAAAGGCGATGATCGAATTTTAGAACAAGTAACTAAGCAACTTAATAAGTTAATCGATGTAGTAAAAGTGATTGATTTAACCAATGAAGAGAAAGTAGGGAGGGAGTTAATCTTAATTAAAGTAAGTAGCGAGATGCGACGAGCAGAAATTATTGAAATAGCTGACATTTTTCGGGCCAAGATTGTAGATGTAGCTCCTAAATCAATTATTGTCGAGATGACTGGAAATAGCGGAAAGATTGAAGCTTTAATAGAGTTATTAAGGCCATTTGGAATTAAAGAATTAGTGCGGACGGGAAAGGTAGCCATGATAAGGGGTTAAGACCAAGTTGCAATCAGAAATAAAATGTCGCAAGCTACCAAATTCGAAATATAAAATAAGGTGAAAAATTCAAAATACGAATATCGAAATTCGAAACAATGAAAGAAAAAGAAGGAAAATTCGAAATTCAAATATCAAATGTCTTAAATATCTTATTGAACTTGTGATCTTAATTAAAATGTTAAGTAAAAATTGAGAGGAGAAAAATAATGGTCAATATTTATTACGATAAAGATGCAGATTTAGAGATCTTGAGAAATAAAAAGATAGCTATTATTGGTTATGGAAGCCAAGGTCATGCTCAAGCTCAAAACCTAAGAGATAGTGGTTTAGAGGTAATAGTAGCTGAGGTAGAAAGAAGCAAAGCCTGGGAAAGAGCCAAGAGGGATGGGTTTGAGGTAACATCTGCTCAAAAAGCAGCTAAAGAAGGGGATATAATTCAAGTATTAGTTCCAGATCAAATTCAAACAATGGTTTATGATGAATTTATTAAAGATAATTTAAAAGAAGGAAATGTTTTGGGATTTTCTCATGGATTTAATATTCATTTTGGACAAATTATTCCTCCTGCTCATATTGATGTAATTATGGTGGCTCCAAAAGGCCCTGGACATTTAGTGAGAAGAGTGTTTAAGGAAGGAGGAGGTGTTCCTAATTTAATTGCTATTTATCAAGATTATTCAAAAAAGGCTAAAGAGACGGCCTTAGCTTATTCCAAAGGGATTGGAGGAACCAAAGCTGGGACATTAGAAACTACTTTTGCTGAGGAGACAGAAACAGATCTTTTTGGAGAACAAGTTGTTCTTTGTGGCGGAGTGTCTTCGTTAATTAAAGCTAGCTTTGAAACCTTAGTAGAAGCAGGGTATCAACCAGAAATTGCTTATTTTGAGTGTTGTCATGAATTAAAACTTATTGTCGATTTAATCTATGAATATGGAATTTCAGGGATGCGTTATTCTGTCAGCGATACAGCAGAATATGGTGATTTAACCAGAGGCCCAAGAATAATAGATGAAAAGACTAAAGAAAGGATGGGGGAAATCTTAAAAGAGATTCAGTCTGGGTCTTTTGCTCGGGAATGGATTTTAGAAAATAAGGCTAATCGACCAGTCTTTAATGCTTCAAGAAAAAAAGACCAAAAACATCTAATTGAAGAAGTAGGTAAAAATTTAAGAAGTATGATGAGTTGGATTAAAGAGAAAGAAGAATTGTAAAAGATGGAGCTTTTTAATTAATTGGAGAAAATAATTATCTTTGATACTACTTTAAGAGATGGAGAGCAATCTCCTGGTGTCTCTTTTACCGTAAAAGAGAAGTTAGATTTAGCTAAGCAATTAGCAAGATTAGGAGTAGATATCATTGAAGCAGGTTTTCCTATATCTTCTAAAGGAGAATTTGAAGCAGTCAAGACTATTGCCCAACAAGTCCAAGAGCCAATTATCTGTGGCTTAGCTCGGGCTAAAAAAGAAGATATAAACTGTGCTTGGCAAGCATTAAAAGAGGCCAGATCTCCTCGTATCCATACTTTTATCTCCACTTCAAAGGTTCAAATAAAGTATCAATTAAATAAGACCTACGCTCAAGTTTTAAAGATAACTAAAGAAATGGTAGCTTTAGCTAAAAGCTGGACAGAAGATATAGAGTTTTCTCCTATGGATGCTACCAGGACAGAACTAGAGTTTTTGTATGAAGTTATTTACCACGCCATTGAAGAAGGAGCTACTACTATTAATATTCCTGATACGGTTGGTTATGCTATTCCCTTAGAATTTGGAGAAATAATAAAGAACATTAAAAGTAATGTTTCTAATATAAAAAAAGCAGTTATTTCTGTTCATTGTCATAATGATTTAGGTCTTTCTACGGCTAATTCTTTAGTCGCTGTTTTAAACGGAGCTAGGCAAGTAGAGGTCACCATTAATGGCATAGGGGAGCGAGCAGGAAATGCGGCCTTAGAAGAGGTAGTCATGTCTATCAACACTCGTAAAGATATCTTTAATCTTGAAAGTAAGATCAATACTACTCAGTTATATAAAACTTCTCGAATGGTTAGTCACTGTACGGGAATGATAGTTCAGTCCAATAAGTCAATTGTAGGAGAGAATGCTTTTGCTCACGAATCAGGAATTCACCAGGATGGGTTTTTAAAAGAACGAACTACTTATGAGATTATGACTCCAGAAAGTGTAGGTATAGCCCAGAGTAAATTAATTTTAGGAAAACTTTCAGGAAGGCATGCCTTTAGTCAAAGAGTCAAAGAGTTAGGATTTGATCTGCCGAAGGAAGAGTTAGAAATAGCTTTTAAAAAGTTTAAAGATTTAGCTGATAAGAAAAAAGAAGTCTTTGATCAAGATATAGAAGCCATCATAGAAGACGAACTAATTACTATTTCAGAGACTTATAAGTTAGAATATCTTCATGTAGTAAGCGGCAATAAGACTATACCTACTGCGACTGTGATCATCAAGAAGAAAGAAAAAGCTATCCAAGAAGCAGCTTGTGGAAATGGACCGGTGGACGCAAGTTTAAGAGCGGTAGATAAGATTACTAAGATAAGATGTAGTTTAATTGATTATAATATTAGGGCTATTACTACTTATCAAGATGCTTTAGGAGAGGTTAATATAAAGATAAGACATAAAAATAAGATATATTCAGGAAGGGCGACGAGTACTGATGTTGTGGAATCAAGCGTTAAAGCTTATCTAAATGCCATTAATCGTTTAATTTACAAAGAAGAACATCTTTAATGAAGCAAACCATTACTGAAAAGATCCTTTCTAACCATGCAGGAAGAAAAGTTAGTTCTAAAGAATTAATAGAAGCTACGGTTGATCTGGCCTTAGGAAATGATATTACTGCCCCTTTAGCCATTAAGGAATTTGAAGAATTAGGATTAGAAGAAGTTTTTGATAGAAAGAAGATAGTCTTAGTTCCTGACCACTTTACACCCAATAAAGATATTAAATCTGCTCTTCAAGCTAAGATTCTAAGAGATTTTTCTAAAAAGTATAAAATAGAGAATTATTTTGAAGTAGGAAGAATGGGGATTGAGCACGCTCTTTTACCTGAGCAAGGTTTAGTTTTACCAGGAGACTTAATTATTGGTGCTGATTCTCATACCTGTACTTATGGAGCTTTAGGAGCTTTTGCCACAGGCGTAGGGAGTACAGATTTAGCTCATGCGATGGCTACAGGCAAGTGTTGGTTTAAAGTACCAGAAAGTATTAAATTTATCTTTTATGGAAAACTAAACCCGTGGGTAAGTGGCAAAGATTTAATCTTATATGTTATTTCTCAAATTGGAGTTGATGGAGCCCTTTATGAAGCCATGGAATTTACAGGAGAAACGTTCAAAGAGCTTTCCATGGCTGATCGTTTTACCGTTTGCAATATGGCGATTGAAGCTGGAGCTAAAAATGGAATTATAGCTTTTGATGAAGTCGCCAAAGGTTATCTAGAGAAGAAAACACCAAAGAATTATAAGGTATATTACAGTGATGAAGGAGCTTTTTATAAAGAAGTATATGAATTTGATGTCTCTAAGATAAATCTACAAGTTGCTTTTCCTCATCTTCCTTCTAATTGCCAGGAAGTGGAAAAAGTTGGACCTATTAATATAGATCAAGTAGTAATTGGGTCTTGTACTAATGGAAGGATTGAAGATTTAAGAGTAGCCGCTTCTATCTTAAAGGGTAAAAAAGTTCATCCTGAAGTAAGATTAATTATTATTCCAGCTACTCAAAATATATATTTAGAAGCCCTAAGAGAAGGCTTGATAGAAATCTTTATTGAAGCTAAGGCGGTGGTAAGTACGCCTACTTGTGGACCATGCTTAGGTGGGCATATGGGGATTTTAGCTAAAGGGGAACGATGCGTCTCAACTACTAACCGTAATTTTGTAGGTCGAATGGGCGATGTGGGGAGTGAAGTTTATTTAACCAATCCAGCAGTAGCTGCTTCTTCTGCTGTTTTAGGTAGAATTGCCTCTCCTCAAGAAATAGCCAAATCTGATGTATTTGGGTATAACCCAGCATAAAAAGTTTGTGCCTTATGGCACGCACCCCTGTTTGCCGGCAGGCAGGCAAATTCTTACTTCACAAAAACTTCTTTTATGCTGGAACCGAGAGAATGTTTTTTTAGAGGAATGATGATTATTAAAGGGAAAGCTTGGAAGTATGGGGATAATGTAAACACCGATGAGATCATACCGGCTCGTTATTTAAATACTTCCGATTCGAGAGAATTGGCTAAACATTGCATGGAAGATCTTGATTTAAGCTTTGTTAAAGAAGTAAAAGAGGGGGATGTGGTGGTGGCTTTAAAGAATTTTGGGTGTGGATCTTCTCGAGAGCATGCTCCTTTAGCTCTTAAGGCATCGGGCATAAGTTGTATTATGGCCGCTACTTTTGCTCGTATTTTTTATCGGAACGCTCTTAACATAGGATTACTCTTAATTGAATCTCCGCAAGCTTCAAAAGATATAGATAATAAAGATTTAATTGAGATAGATTTAAATAATCATAGAATCAGTAATTTAACTAAGAATAAATCTTATGATATTCTGCCGGTACCTGAATTTATGCAAAAAATGATTGCTTCAGGGGGGTTGATGTCTTACGTTAAATCTAATATTAAGTCTAAAATTAATAAATAACCATAACAATAAAAGGAGTTAAGATGTATAAGATTGCTGTCATTCCAGGGGATGGGGTAGGACCAGAGGTAGTAAGAGAAGGAATTAAGATTTTAGAAAAAGTAGCGTCGCTATTTGAATTTAATTATCAATTAATTACTTATGGATTTGGAGGAGATTATTACTTAAAACATAAAGAAGTCTTACCTTCTTCTGCCTTATCAGAATTAAGAGAAATGGATGTTATCTACTTAGGAGCGGTAGGTCATTCATTGATAAAGCCAGGTATATTAGAGAAAGAACTATTATTAAAGATTAGATTTGAACTTGACCAGTATATTAACTTAAGGCCAGTTAAGCTTTATCCTTTTGTCTGGACACCGATCAAAGATAAAGGTCCTGAAGATATTGATTTTGTAGTAGTTAGAGAAAATACCGAATGTTTATATACTGGCTTAGGAGGCTTTTTAAAGAAAGGAACATTGGAAGAGGTAGCGATACAAGAAGCCGTTTATACCAGAAAAGGAACAGAGCGATGCGTTAAATATGCTTTTGAATTTACCAAGAAAAGAAATAAGAAGAAGAGACTTACTTTATGTGATAAAGCTAACGTCTTAAATTATGGACATGATTTATGGCAAAGAGTCTTTTATAAAGTAGGAGAAGAATACCCTGAAATTGAAAAAGATCATGCTTATGTAGATGCTACTTGTATGTGGATGGTTAAGAATCCAGAATGGTTTGATGTGATTGTTACTTGTAATATGTTTGGTGATATTATCACTGACTTAGGAGCGATGATTCAAGGTGGTATGGGAATAGCGGCTGGCGGAAATATTAATCCTGAAGGGGTGTCTATGTTTGAACCAATTCATGGCAGCGCCCCTAAGTATGCCGGGAAGAATCAAATTAATCCTTTGGCTGCTATCTTATCATTAGCGTTGATGGTAGCTAACTTAGGCGAAGAAGAAGCAGCTTTAGCTATCGAAGAAGGGGTATGTAAAGCCTTGGGAACTGGAAGGATTAAAGATATGGCGGCAGGTAAGATGGGGCTTACTACTTCAGAGGTAGGGGATTTAGTTAAAGAATTTATTACTAAAGGTGAATAATTATGAAAAGATATAATCTTGCTATTGTCGGGGCTACAGGAGCAGTTGGAAATCAGATGAAGAAGATCATAGAAGAACGTAACTTTCCCGTAGAAAAGTTATTTCTTTTTACGAGTAGTCGCTCGGCAGGAAAAATCTTAGAGTTTAAAGATGAACAAATTACTACCTTAGAACTCACGGTTGATTCTTTTAAAGACATAGAAATAGCCTTATTTTCTGCTGGAGCTAAGGTTTCCAAAGAATATGCTCCTTATGCGGTGAAAGAAGGTTGCTTGGTGATTGATAACAGTAGTGCTTTTAGAATGGAGAAAGATGTGCCTTTGGTTGTCCCAGAAGTAAATCCTTCTGATTTAAAGTGGCATCAAGGAATTATTGCTAATCCTAATTGTTCTACTATTCAAATGGTCATGGCTCTTAAGCCTCTTTATGATAAAGCAGGTATAAGAAGAATAGTAGTAAGTACCTATCAATCAACTTCTGGTACGGGATGGAAGGCCATGGTAGAGTTAAGGGAGCAATGCGAAGCGGTGATTAATCAAAAAGAAGTAAATATCCAAGTTTATCCTCACCAAATTGCTTTTAATCTTATTCCTCAAATTGGTGATTTTTTAGATAACGGGTATACCACAGAAGAGATCAAGATGGTTAATGAAACCAGGAAGATTTTAGGAGATGAAACTATTAATATTACCGCTACTACGGTTCGAGTTCCGGTCTTTATTTCTCATAGTGAGGTAGTTAATGTGGAGCTGAAGCAAAAGCTAACCGTAGATGAAGTCAAAAGAATTTTGTCAAATATGCCTGGGGTGAAGGTGATAGATAATTCCAAAAATTTGATGTATCCTCATCCTTTAATGGCTAAAAACACGGATGAGGTTTATGTAGGGCGGATTAGAGAAGATCTTTCTCATCCTCTGGGCATTAATATGTGGATAGTAGCCGATAACTTAAGAAAAGGCGCCGCTTTAAATGCTGTTCAAATTGCAGAAAAGATGATTGAATTAAGATTAATTTAATCGCAATCATTTGCTTGCTTAAGTCTTCGTAATGTTGTTTGAGATTATAATCTCACCTCTTGAAATTTATCCTAAAATAATGCATAATTTAAAGTAAGCATTTAGCTATCAGTTAATAAAAATAACTGATAGCTGATAGTCGAAGGTTTACTTTAATAGAATAGGAGAATGAAATTGAGAGAAACAGAAAAAACAGAGAATAAAGAAAGTGAACAAATTGCTAAATCTAAAGAAGATTTCATAGACAAAAACTTGCATGATTTTTTAATTATCAATAAAGTCAATAAGATTATGTTTGCTTTTTTAGATTATCAAGAAGTTATTGAGGCTATTATCGCCATAACTAATGAGGTTATTGATGTTCAAGCTGTATCTATAATTATCAAAGATAGTCAAAAAGTAAGGATTACTTTATCGGTAAGTGATATTTTAGATAAAAGACTCATAGAGAAATTTAAAATTTTATCATTAAGTTCTTTTGGCGAAAAAGAGAGAGTAAAAATAGAATTAGATGAAGTAGAAGTTATTTTAAAAGAAAATCCTTTAAGGGCAGGTAAGGATAATGGAGATGAATTTAATTCTTTTTACTATGTCCCTATTGTGATTGCAGAAGATACTTTTGGTTTTTTAACTATTGGTAGTTTAGAAAAAGAGGCATTTAGCCCCGAAGATCTAAGGTGTTTGTCAATATTAGGTACTTACTCTTCTGTGGCTATTGGTAATTCTATCTTACGAGATAAGATTAAAGAGCTTACTATCGTAGATGGTCTTACCGGTGTTTACACCTATGGTTACATTAGAGAAGCATTAAGAAGAGAAGTTAGAAGAGCGGAGAGATATAATTCTTCTTTTTCTTTTCTAATAATGGATATAGATAATTTTAAAGAGATTAATAAATCTTACGGGTACTTAGAAGGAGATCGAGTTCTGAAGATGTTAGGTCTGGAGATAAAAGATAAGATTATTAGAGAGATTGATATAATAGCTCGATACGGAGGAGAAAAGTTTGCTATTATCTTACCTGAAACTAATAAAACCAGAGCGATGGTGGTAGCAGAAAGGATAAGATCTCAAATTGAACTAAAAGAAATTTACATAGGAAAGGTTAATCTTAAGGTTACTGTAAGTATAGGAGTATCAGAATTTCCTACCGATGCGGGTAGCGAAGCAGAAATGGTTAATATGGCTAATTTTGCTTTATTAAAAGCCAAAGAACAAGGTAAAAATAAAGTTTGTCAAGCGTAAATTAAAGCCTAAAATAATCGGTCGGTAATTTCACCGATAACTAAACCCATTACAGTCTAAAGAATATTTTAAATTTTGCCTGGTTTTCCCAGGCTTTTTTTATAGGCTTTTTCTTGTTAGCCACAAATGAAAATAGGACATTTTCATTTGTGGCTAACACATGTAAATAAAAGACATAGACAAATTGTATCTGGATGAGATAAAATAACACTCCTAAATCATCACAAAGAAAAGAGTGATACCCACCAGATACAATAAGAAAATTATCTCATAAAACTTTTAGGATTGCAAGTAGGATTGCAAGGATTTTTTGTAACGGAATATGGAGATAAAGAAGGATGGGGATATAGAAAAGGTGGTGCTGGCCTTGGACAGGGTCAAGAAAAGGTATATCTGTAGTGAATGCGGTGAGGTATTGACTACTTACTATGATTCCCACATTCAAGAAGTAAGACACCTTCATCTCTGGAAGTATATCACGATCTTAATGTTTGAAAAAGTTAGGGTCAAGTGTCCTACCTGTGGGGTTAAGATAGAGAGCCTGGAATTTATGGACAAATATGCCCGGCTGGTGGTGTAATTGGGGGGCTTGTTTGGGTTTAAGGAGTATCTAGAGATAAACGAGAAAGAGATAGTTACTGTTCCTCATACTGATTTTCGCTTGCGGGTTGATGATTTTAATGTTGAATTTTACCCTACCTCTATCTGCCATCCGCCATCCAAAGTGGGGGTGACAGAAGAGGGCAACTGCGCCAAACCGAGATAAACAAAGAGACAATTTTATCCGAGAGGCTTCCTAAGAGAAGGAGGAGGTAGTATGAACTTGCTACAAATCTTGTTTAGTCTGTACTTCAGACCTCGTGCTTTATCATATCTCTTATCTCAAATGTGAGAAGGTCTTTGATTTGAATGAACCTTTGATTAAAGGCCTGGAGGAGAGGATTTCCCAAGAAGGTAAATTTAAAGTACTGTATTCTATCGCGGCTTTCTGCCGCAACTAAATCATTAGACAGAGGTCAGAAGTCAAATTGCAAGGTATTGCCTTAATCTGTCCCCTGTCCTATACCTCGCGGACAACGCAAATGTTGGGGGGGGTAATAGTATCTCGGCAGTGAAAAGTTCTCATCTATTCTGGGAATGTCATGGGCTTAAGTTATTGAAATTAAGGCACTTACCTTTAGCGATGTTTAATCTTTACAAGATTAGCAATATCAATGAGTTACAGAGAACTTTTAACTGTCGAGTAGTATAGGTTAGAGTTTTTTGGTTGCTGTCCCAAGTGTAAATAAAAAGAAGGAAAGTAGGGAGAGGTGTTTTTTTATGTAATTAGTATTAGTAATAATTACTATTACTAATTTAAGAGGGAGTAAATGGTAATAAAAAGAAGTAGAGTTTTTTTTAAAATAGGTATGATTATGGGTCATATTTTATCTTTAGTCATATTAGCCCAGGTACTTTTTGCCCAAGGAAAGCCAACTATAGAAGTCTTCAGTGAAGAGTGTCCATGTGGTCCTTGTCTTAAGGCAGAGGAGATAGCAAAAAAGGTTGCTGATAAATATAATACAGACTATATAGTATATGATGTTATGAA
>JAHJRX010000063.1 GCA_018830565.1 bacterium
ACTTTATACCGGAGAAGCTATCTTAACTTATTTGCTCCAAGATAAGTAATTTTCTTTTGATTTGACCAAGCAGAAAATCGACTTTATACCGGAGAAGCTATCTTAACTTATTTGCTCCAGGATAAATAATCTTCTTTTGAAATGTGAGGTAAACCTATGAACAAAAAGATAAAAAAGATTGTTTTAGCTTATAGCGGCGGTTTGGATACTTCGGTAATGATTAGGTGGCTTAAGGAAAAATACCAAGCAGAGATTATTGCCGTCTCTGCCAACTTAGGTCAAGGTGAAGAGCTTTCTCACCTTCAAGAAAAAGCTTTAAAGACTGGGGCTAGTAAAATCTACATCGAAGACCTCCGCCAAGAATTCATTAATGACTATATCTATCTTTCTTTAGCCGCTAATGCTATCTATGAAGGAAGATACTTATTAGCTACTTCTCTCTCTCGTCCTCTAATTGCTAAGAAATTAGTAGAGATTGCTTTAGCTGAAGATGCTTGTGCCTTAGCTCATGGTTGCACCGGCAAAGGAAATGATCAAGTAAGATTTGAAACTGCCTTTTATACCTTAGCCCCTCATCTTAAAATTATAGCTCCAGCCAGAGAATGGGAATTTAAGAGTCGAAGAGAGGAAATAGATTATGCTGATCGGTATAATATTCCAGTCAGTACTACTAAAAAAAGTCCTTATAGCTTAGACAAAAATCTTTGGGGAGTAAGTATTGAATGTGGCATCTTGGAAGATCCTTGGCAAGAACCCCCAGAAGATGCTTACCAAATCACCACTTCGCCTCTTAACTCTCCTAACGAGCCTGAATATATAGAAGTATACTTTGAAAAAGGGATACCGGTAGGATTAGGTGAAGGAAGGAAGGTAGAAGGGATAGAGCTTATCGAGTACTTAAATACGGTTGGCGGTAAACATGGAATAGGTAGAGTAGATATGGTGGAAAACCGCTTAGTAGGCATAAAGTCTCGAGAAATATATGAAGCTCCGGGAGCTACTATCTTATATAAAGCTCATCGGGAATTGGAATCTTTAGTCTTAGATAGAGAAACTTTACATTTTAATGAAATTATTAGTCAGAAATATTCTCAATTAATCTATTACGGTTTATGGTTTACTCCCTTAAAAGATGCCCTGGATGCTTTGGTAAAAAAGACCCAAGAAAAGGTTTTCGGTAAAGTAAGATTAAAATTGTATAAAGGAAGAGCAGAAGTAGTGGGCAGAAGCTCACCTTATTCTTTATATGACCAAAGCTTAGCTACTTACGAAGAAGGTGACTTGTTTGATCATCAAGCTTCAGAAGGCTTTATTAAAATCTGGTCTCTGCCTTATCGAAAAACAAGGAAAGATATACCATGAAACAATGGGGTGGAAGATTTAAAGAGCTTACCCTTGAGGAAGTGGAAAGGTTCACTTGTTCTTTAAATTTTGACCAAAGATTATCTAAATACGACATTAAAGGTAGTATCGCCCACGTGGAAATGCTAAAAAAATGTGGTCTTTTAACTACCGAAGAAGGAGAAAAAATTGTCAGTGCTTTAAAAGAGACTCAAGAAGAGATCGAAGAAAAAGGTGTTTGCCTAGATCGCCAATACGAAGATATTCACACTTATATTGAGTCTAAATTAAGAGAAAGGATAGGTGATTTGAGTGGAAAACTCCACACCGCCAGAAGTAGAAATGATCAAATTGCCTTAGATATAAGACTTTATTTAAAAGATGAAATTAAAGAGGTTATTAAAGAGCTCAAAAATGTCCTAGAAAGCATCTTAAAACTTGCCCAACAAAATATTCACATCATTATGCCTGGTTATACTCATCTGCAACAAGCAGAACCTATTCTTTTTTCTCATCATCTGATGGCTTATTTTTGGATGGGGCAAAGAGATTTAGAAAAATTAAATACTTGCTTAAAAGGCATAGATGAGCTTCCGTTAGGAGCAGCTGCTTTAGCCGGAACCTCCTTTCCTATTGACCAAGAATTTACTTCTCACCTCTTAGGTTTTTCTAAAGTCTCATTTAATAGTCTTGACGCGGTTAGCAATAGAGATTTTATTTTAGATTTTTTATTTATTGCTTCTCTGGTAATGATGCATTTATCACGTTTTAACGAGGAGTTAATTCTTTGGTCAACAAATGAGTTTAAGTTTATAGAGATAGCTGACTCTTTTTGTACGGGAAGCAGTATCATGCCTCAAAAAAAGAACCCCGATGTTTGTGAGCTTATTCGAGGTAAGTGTGGACGAGTATATGGAAATTTGATCTCTCTTTTTACTACGATGAAAGCTCTTCCCTTGTCTTACAATCGCGACCTTCAAGAGGACAAAGAAGTTTTATTTAGTAGTCTTGATATTACCAAGAGTTGTTTATCTATATTTTCTAAGCTGCTTTTAAGTATTAAGATTAACCAAACCCAAATAGAAAAACATCTAAAAAATAAGTATCTCTGTGCTACAGAAGTAGCTAACTATTTATCGAGAAAAGGATTAGCTTTTAGATCTGCCCATCAGGCTGTAGGAAAGTTAGTCTTAAAAGCTTTGGCTAATCATAAAGATTTAGATGAGTTAAAATTAGAAGAATTTAAAGAAGTGTCTGATTTATTTGAAGAAGATATTTATGAATTATTTGATTTAGAAAAAGCTGTAAATGTTAAGAAGTCTCTTGGAAGCACTTCTAGAAAAGAAGTTTTGAAACAAATTAAAAAAGGAAGAAAGATTATTAATCAATAAGATGGGGAGAAGATGGGGAGAAATGATTTACTCAAAATTTGGATGATTATCCTTTTATTAAGTATCTTGCCTTATAGCTGCACCAAATCTTATGTCCGCCCTTTTAGTTACCAAGCTAACCAAGAAGCCGTAATCCAATACCAAAAAGCTTTATTATTTAAAGAACAAAAAAAGTATGAATTAGCTATTCTAGAATTTAGACGGTATGTTGATTTATATGGAGATATTTATTATGCTGATGAAGCTTTATATCATATGGCGGAATGCCTTCGAGGGATAGAACAATTTAATGAAGCTTTGCAAACTT
Source organism: bacterium (assembly GCA_018830565.1). Classification (NCBI taxonomy): domain Bacteria; species bacterium. The sequence goes on from JAHJRX010000063.1 coordinate 3,040, forward strand.
ATAAATCAATTATCAAAAGATACAAAGACTCTTCCTATGTTCCTGCTTCTTGGTATGGAATGGGAGAATGTTATAAAATAAATAATGAATGGAAAAATTCGGTAGAGATCTTTCTTCAAGTAGTAAAGAAATACAGCCAAACTCTCTGGTGCGAAAGATCAATTAAACAGATTGAAGAAATAACTAAGATGTTTCCTGAAAGTAAGTATTTCAAAAAGACTCAAAAGAAGGTAGATAAATTAGTGAAAAAGTTAAAGAAAAAATGAGGAAGAAACCTAAAAAAATACCCCCTATCAAAACTTTTAGCTGCTACGAAAGATGAATTGCTCGGTATTACAGTAGTTATTAACGAAAACCAGACATAGGAAATAATACCGAGCAATAAAAGATAAACTTGTTTGCCCTTAAATTAATTTGCTCTATTTAAATTGCTCTATTTAAATTGCTCTATTTAAATTGCTCTATTTAAATTGCTCTATTTAAATTGCTCTATGTCAAATTTTCATTAATAAGTGCTATAAAAGTAGGATAAAACACATCTCCTTTCTTCAACTCTCATTATTTTGATATGCTATCTTTTCTTAACATAGTTATTTAATGCCAGTTACTTTGGGTGTAGTATCACATTTGATAAGCGATATACCAAGTTTACGAAGGCTTAAAAATGGATTTTCTTGACTTTTTATAGCATTCATATACTTTAGCCCGTGCTAAAGTATATGAATGCTATAAAAATAGTTAGGTAAATTATGGAGATTACACAAATAAAAAGGCTATCACTTCTTAGAAGAGAGAAACATTTCCTCTGGATACAATACAAGATATAGAGAAAATAGAGTCAATTTTGCTTCGCTATGGTGCAGCAAAGATCATTTTATATGGCTCTTTAGCAAGAGGGGATTATAACGCTGATTCAGATATAGATATATGCTATGAGGGAATTCCCGATGAAAATTATTTTCGTGTAGTTGCTGAATGTCTCATGGAAACTCAAAAACGAGTAAGTATACTCGATTTTAAAAGTATAAAAGGATACTTCAAACAAAGAATTTTAAAAGAAGGGAAATTGCTTTATGAATTCAAATGAGCTAAGAAATGAGATAAATTTTGGACTGGAAAACCTGGAAAATATCTGTCAAAGCATATCAGAAATAAAATCAGGCGACTTCGGCTAAAGTTAGTATATCCGTCTATTAGCGTCTATCCTTACCATTTGGGAGTATATCCGCTAATAGACGGATATAAACAAGTTATATGAAATTTTGACAGCCAATTTTAATAAATGAGGTGATTGAGTAATGAAAAGAGAATTTTTTGAAAATGAGTTAGTTAAAATTATTAGCATTAGTAAAGATTTTGGTGCGGAGAAAGTGTTATTATTCGGTTCTTGTCTCGAAGATGTTGAGTCGGCACAAGATATTGATATAGCAGTCAGTGGAATTGAGCCCAAAGAGTTTTTTAAGTATTATGGTAAAGTTTCTATGGCGGTAGAGGATGAAGTAGATATAGTGGATTTGGATGATGTAAGAGAACATCTTTACAAGAAAATCTTATCTAAAGGAAGGGTTATGTATGAAAGAAGAATATAAAGAACTAAAAGAAGATGTATTAGATGAAGAAAAGGCAATAGAAGAAACTTTAGAAAGACTCTATAATGTCCGAAGTAAATTTGATTCTCAAACGAAGGATTATTTCACAGAGCCGGCAATGGGGACTTATTTAATGAACTTTTATAATGGAATAGAGAATATTTTAAAGCACATAACCAAAGACTATTATTTGGCTATGCCTAAAGGAGCGAGCTGGCATAAAGAAATTCTTACTTTATCATCTAATCCTCCTTCGGGCAAGATTGCAATATTTAATCATAATATAGTAGAAAGGCTTCATCCATATAGAAATTTTAGACATCGATTTGTAAGTGGATATGGTTTTCAGCTAAAAGGTGAAAAGATGCTGGAACTGATAGATAATATTGGACCACTATGGAGTGACATAAAGAAGGCTATTTCGGATTTCTTGGATAAGTTATAACTCATATTTTAAGCCATCAAAACTTCGGATAACAGAGCATTTACGATTTTGTTTCACTTAGCTTAACTTGCTTTGCAAGTTTGTAAATGCTTAGCCGTTGTGTGAAGTTGGCGAAGGATAATAAAATTGTTATGGCTAAATAAAAAATGTGTGCCAATTTCACATAACTTATTTATATCCGCTATTAGCATCTGTTTATCCTTACTATTTGGGAGTACATACGCAAGGCGGATATAAAGAAGTTAGCGGAAATACCATCTTTTAAAATTTTGGAGAAGTAAATGAATCAAAAGACTATACCAGATAATGCAGTTGAGTTAGTGGCTCATTATATTAACGAAAGAAGTAATAAAAATCATTCCATTCCTGTAATTGGAAATTCCCATAATCCAGAAACTCCACAAATATTTGAAATAATACCTTTTGACAAAATTGATAAAACAGATAGAAATTTCTATGCCATAGATGGGAGTTATAACAGTCAGCAATTCTATAATGGTGTTTCAATAGGTATCTATGGCGCTGGATATATTTGCTACAAAAGTGGAAAACAGATTAGAATGAATGATACGGATGACCCTATTATACTGGGAAAGGGATATTACCCACAAAATATTCTTATAACAAATGAGGAACATTTGTTTGCAATTTATGATGAACTGCTAAATTTGAAACCAGTTAATGATATGAGGGCTTTTTTTAATGACTCATATGAAAATATCTTTGGTTTTGGGAATAAAACTAAAGAGATTATTTGTTCAAGTTTATCCACCCTTCTTTCTTTTGCTCAAGGAGTTTTAGAATGGGCATTGGTGTACGAAATAACAAATCGTAGCGAAACAAGAGAAGGTGATTTTATATTAAGAGATGGACCGCTACGTTCAGTAAATATTAAGCAAGAGTATTTAGTAGAATTAGGAAAATTTTTATATGAAAAAGGGATAATAATTGTAGGAATAACTAAAAATTCACCTATCAAAATGGAATTGTCCTATACTTTGAGACAGATAGACAACTATCTTCAAGATCAATTGAAACCGAAGTATCCATTTATAGAAGGGGATCCAAAGAGACAAAAATTATGCTGTTGGTTTGAAGTCCCAGATAATGTTTTGCTTGCTTCTTATGGTGGTAGAGATACCTCGGCAATGTATGCAAAAAAGGATATAAAAGGCGGGAGAGGTTTTGGGTTCTTTACTGTTGCTCGATTAGATTATGTAGAAAAATTACAAAATTATGACTGGCTCGTGGCTGATGTTAATATATTTGATGCCATTCCATGTATAGAAAACAACAAGAGAGATAGAGATATAGATAAATTGAGTATGATATTTAAAGAACTTACAACGCTTACACAAGAACATTATATACTTGGTTATCCATATCCTTTAGTTGAGGTTCATAATTTTGTTTCGTTGAAGAAGGATTTTAAGGAAGAAATAATTAAAAGGGTGAAGTTTGCTCTTTATAAAGAGCAAAGAATGGATAATATTGAGATAGAGAATTTATTCCTGGATATTCATGACAAATTTTAGAATAGGAGGTTATTATGTCAGAGAGAATTGATTTTGGTGTATTATACGGGCAAAAAAACAACAGAGGATGCGTTATTGATATATTCTTCTTATGAAGACGCAAAGGCAAGCCCAAGTACAGGAGATTTTATTGTACTAACTCCTAAAGATGAGAATGGTAGAAAGTTTTTAGCGAGAGTAGAGGCAGAAATTTATGATGAAGACCCTATTTTTAAGTCCCAAGATAAAACATTAATTGCTGTACACTATGCAAGAATAGCTGAGAGAGAGTTATCTGATAGGGACAAACAAAAAATGTTTAGTTATACCTATAAAGTTAGATTACTTGGAACCTTTATTGATAAAGGCTCGTCTATGGAATTCACCACAGCGTCAAGAAAATTGCCAACGGTATCGTATCATGCAAGACATCTAAGGCAAAACGAAGTAAAGTATATTTTGAACAAGGATATTGAGAAAGGCGCAGAAATTGGTTATTTATGTATAGGGGAAGATATTTATAAGGATAAAGGAGATATTCTTTTTGATGTGCAGAAATTAAGAGATAAACGGACAATGGTATTTGCTCAATCTGGCTTTGGCAAAACAAATTTAGTTAAGGTTTTGCTTTACCATATTATTAGTGATATAAGTTATGGGAAACTGATTTTTGACCTGAACGGCGAGTATTTCTTAAAAGGGCCGAAAACTTTCGGACTTGGAGATATAGATGAACAAAAAATAAAAGATAATGTGGTTGTCTACAGCGACAAAAAGGAAGTGGATGAATATAAAGGCAGGTTCATCTTCAAGGGCAAAGTTCTGCTCAACATGCGGAAGCACCTTAGCATTAGCGATATCTTGAGTTTTGCCACTGGTTTTTCTGACATAATGAAATCTTTCCTATACTATCTTGCAGATGAAGGTGTGGAAGATTTCATCCAGAATATGGACAGCTATGTTAGCGACCCTGCAGAATTGCACAGGAAATACCCAGACTTCTTCGGGGAAAAAGACAAGAGCACGAGAGCTACCATCGGTGCAATTCGAAAACGCTTTCGCCCTCTTATTGATGAGGATAAAGGACTGCACAGTGGTAAGTCCACAATGGTTGAAGATATCTTCGAGTTCCTAAAGCAAGGCAAGACTGTCATAATTGATTTGTCCCTGAAAGACAGTATGGATGCAAGTATCATATCAACAATGCTTGTGCGAAAACTGTTCGAAAAAAACAAAAGGGAATTCACTAACAACAAATCTGCCGAAATGATTCCAACGGTGATCTTTGTTGAAGAAGCTCAAAATGTGCTTTCGGCTGATTTGGTCAAAACGGACGCGAACCCTTTCGTGAGGTGTGCCAAAGAAGGTAGGAAATTCGGTGTCGGGATTGTGGCAATTACCCAACGACCCTCAGCAATTTCAGAAGAAATTAGAACGCAAGCGGAAAATTTCTTTGCATTTCATTTAGGTAATAGTGATGATATTAAGGCACTAATAAAATCTAATGTAAATTATGAGGGGGTTATTGCAAACTTTATCCAAAGAGAAACGATTCCTGGCAATTTGTATATGGTATCCTCTGAACAAGCCTTTGCACTACCAATAAGGGTAAAGTTGTTTGAAGAATTAGTGGAGAATAAAGTATATGCAAGCTCAAAATTTGTCAAATAAAATTGCTATATCGCTTCTTGAGACACCATCTTTTAATTTAAATAGAATTCACAGTGATAATTTAATTGAGACTCAAGATAGTGAAGAGAGAGTTAAATTACTATTGGTAAGAGATTTATTCCGTCTTAACTGGAATATAGAAAAATCGAAAGATAAATTAATAGTATCTCCACCAATCTATTACGATAAAGAAATTATAAAACAATCAATGAATATATCCAGGCAGGAAATTTTGAATAAAAATAGAGAATGGATAGAAAGGCATATTGATTTAGCTAAAAAAAATCTTGCACAGGGAAAGGATATTTTAAAATCAGAAATTTTGCCACGAATTGAAATCTGTAAAACACAAAAACAACATGATCTTTTTAGGATATTTAGATACTATTGGTCATCTCCTTATAGTGAATATGTAGGAAGAAGAATAAGATTACTTATAAGGGACGATGGAATAGAGGGTAGTCCGATAATTGGAATTGCAGCTTTGGGTAGTAGTATAATTCATATTCCAGATAGAGATAAATGGATAGGTTGGATAAAAAAACAAGAACTGATAATATAATTTATACAATGGATGCTTATGTTTTAGGGGCATTACCTCCATATAATTATTTGTTAGGTGGAAAGTTGCTATCATATCTTATCGCATCAAATGAAGTTAGAGAAATATACAAAGAAAAATATAGATGCAGAACGACAATTATTAGAGAGAGAAAAGCAAGTGATTTGGCGTGTATTTTTACAACGAGTCTTTATGGCAATAGCTCACAATATAACCGTTTGAAATTTGAAGATAGATTGTTGTATATCCCAGTAGGATATACAACTGGTTATGGAACATTACATATTTCAAATGAAACTTTTCTTGCTATGCAACAACTTCTTATGGAAAAAGGTATTATGGTAACCAATAGATTCGGTGATGGACCAAACTGGCGAATGAGGGTCATAAGATTATCAGCTGATATTATTGGATTTGATTCTAATATTTTATTACAGCATTCATTCAAAAGAAGAATATATGCAATTTCTTTGGCTAAAAATTTCCGTTCCTTTCTGCTGGGTAAAACGGATAAACCTATCTACTATAATCTACCAATGCAAGCATTAGTTAAATTTTGGAAGGAAAGATGGTTAAATATGAGGAAGAAAAATGCAGATATTATTGATAAAATATTAAATTTTAACCCAGAAGATTTCAGGATCGATTGAATTTAGATAAAGATTGCACTTGAAGATAACACAGCATATACGCTTCGGGCTAAAACCCTTGTCTCTCGGGACATTACTTCTTTCGGTCGCAATGTCATATATGCCTGAAAATGTTATCTGAAATTTTGACAGCCAATTTTAATAAATGAGGTAATTGAGCAATGGAAAGAAAATTTTTTGAAAATGAGTTAGTTAAAATCATTAGCATTAGTAAAGATTTTGGTGCGGAGAAAGTGTTATTATTCGGTTCTTGTCTCGAAGATGTTGAGTCGGCACAAGATATTGATATAGCAGTAAAGGGAGTTAAGCCAGAAAGGTTTTTCGAAATGTATGGTAAGATTTTAGGGGTAGTAGATAGTGAGATAGACTTGATTCCATTAGAGGATACAAGAGAACATTTAGCTAACCGTATCTTAGAAAAGGGGAAACTGATATATGCAAAGGAAGTATGAGCAATTAAAAATAGATGTGTTAGATGAGATAGAGGCAATAGAGCAAGTTTTAAAAGACCTGTCTTTTCTCAAAGATAATTTGGACCCGAATAAAATAGATAACATCCAAAAATCAGCAATAGGAACATTTTTAATGAATTTTTATGTAGGGGTAGAGAATATTGTTAAGCGTATTACCAAAGAATACTATCAAGCTATGCCTAAAGGAAATAGTTGGCATAAAGAACTTCTTGATTTGTCTCATACGCCACCCCAAGGGAAAAATCCTATTTTTAATCAAGATATCGTAAATAGATTGAATCCTTATAGAGGATTTAGACCATTCCCATTAAGTTTTCGCACTAAACCATAGAGTAGACTTCAGACTATAGACTTTAGACATCAGACTTTATTTTATTAGTCTGTAGTCTGATGTCTAAAGTCTTGCCAGTTTTGAGGCGGAAACTTAATAAGGATGGTATTAGACATGTATTTGTTAGTGGATATGGATTTAAACTGCATTTGGGATTGATGAGTTCGTTAATAAATAATGTTGAGTCCCTATGGGCTGATATAAAGAAGGCTATTGAGGAATTTTGGAATAATTTAGAGTCATAGATTTTAGATTGTCAAAACTTCAAATTGTGCTGTCAAGTGATTATATAGACAGTTTAGAGATGGGAATGACACCTGAAGAAGATTCTCAATATTATGTTGCTCCATTCATACAAGACATTTTTGACAAGGTGATTAAGACAAAGCGAATAGACATAGCGACAGAAATTAAAAATAAAACAACAATGAGATTGGAATGAAGAATAAAATGAAGAATAAAATAACTGATGTAACAAGGCAACATCTCGCTGACGAAATACAAATTGCTAACCTATGGTATTATGGCAATGAAACCGAACCAGATTTTTTAGCTAGAATTTTTAACTTGAAAAGTTTACCGTCAAGGGACCATAGATATAATAATGCGTATGACGACATTTATCAACACATGATAAATAATACCGATTGGGGCTGCAATTGGATTTATACTGACTCAAGAATAAATTTACTTTATCGTGATGATGACACTTACTTGAAGTTTTTAGCAACAACCCTTCATCCAATTGTTAGAACAAATCAAGAAGATATTGCCAAACTATTGGAAATATATAACAGGCATTTAGATGCCGACTGTTTTGAAATTGCTCAGACGGATGAAATTTCAGGCAAGCCGATTTACTCAGGACGACAGAAGGTAATTGGGCAAGCACATTTAGCAGCAAAACAGGCGGAAATAAAAAGATATTTAAATACAGCCTATGTTAATGACAAAATCAACATAATGAATGATGCCATTCATAAAAACACTGACCTTGCAATTGGAACTGCAAAGGAACTGCTTGAAACCACATGCAAGTCAATCTTAAAACAGAAAGGGGTTTCTATTGACACTGATTGGACATTGCCTCAATTATTAAAAAATACAACTTCAACTCTCGACTTCATCCCAAAAGAAGCAGCCGACCCTAATAAAGCAGAAAAAGGGATTAAGCAAATCCTTGGAGGAATTACATCTATAGTTCAGGGAGTTGCAGAATTAAGAAATGGTTACGGAACAGGACACGGAAAAGATGCAGATTTCAAAGGATTAGAAATAAAGTATGCGAAACTTTTTGTGGGAGTTGTTTCGGAAATTGTAATATTATATTTAGCTACGAACGGAGAAACAACAGAATTAATTGAAACATAACAAGAAAAAAGGTACGAATTGCTAACAAAGGTTATACATAATGTGGGCTTCAAAGGTTTTCGTAGTTCAGTTCCCGCAGGAAATCTTTGTAATGTGAGATGGGAGTAGCTACGCAATTCCGCCTTATGCATAACCTCAACAGGCTGTTACGGAATAGGAATTTGGCACGAGAAACATACAGCATGTTGCGTTAATCCCATCAATAAACACTATATATGGTATGGCGTTAACATTGATTATTAGTTCCATAACAGCCTGTTGAGGTATAAATTTATGAAAAAACTACCAGACAATCAAATCGCTTTTTATCAATCACCGGACGGCTCGGTAAATATTGAGGTGTTGTATGCTGAAGAAAACATCTGGCTTTCCCAAAAGAAAATGGCAGAACTTTTTGGCTGCTCTACTGATAATATCTCCCTTCACTTAAAAAATATTTATAAAGACCACGAATTAGATGAAAAATCAACTACCGAGGAATTCTCGGTAGTTCAAAATGAAGGCGGTCGGGAAATAAAAAGGAAGACATGTTTTTATTCTCTTGAGGCAATTATTGCCGTCGGTTATCGGGTCAATTCTGAGCGGGGTACACAATTCAGGCAGTGGGCGACAGCCATTCTCAAAAACTACATTCATAAAGGCTATGCCTTAGATAGTAACAGGTTCAAATATGGTTCCCGTTTCAGCACCAGATATTTTGATGAAGTTTACGAAGAAATTAAAGACATTCGCTCCAGCGAACGGATGCTTTACCAGAAAATTACCGATATTTATGCCACAGCCATAGACTATTCACCCAAAGCGTATGAGAGTAAGCAATTTTTTGCGACAGTTCAAAACAAACTTCATTTTGCTATTACCGGAAAAACAGCGGCAGAAATTATTCAAAGCCGAGTTAACAGCAAAAAAGACAAGATGGGGCTTACATCATGGAGAAGATCTCCAAACGGCAAAATTATGCCCAGCGATGTAGTTATCGCTAAAAATTATTTAGACAAAAAAGAACTTACCGAGCTTAATAGAATTGTGAATATGTATTTGGATTATGCTGAAATGCAGGCTGCTCGCGGTCGGGCAATGGCTATGAAAGACTGGATAGAAAAGCTCAATGCCTTTTTGAAGTTCAGTGAACACGAGATTTTGACAAATGCAGGCAAAATCAGCCATGAAGTTGCCGTGGCATTAGCTGAAAGCGAATATGAAAAATATCGCTCAATACAGGACAAAAACTATATTTCCGACTTTGACCGCGAAGTGAAGAAATTATTAAATTTTAAAACGGAAAAGTTATGACATGCTCAAACGAAGACACATTAATTCAATAAACAACTACATTGAGAGGAAATAATTATGAAATGTTCTCGTTGCCTAATAAAAATCAAACGACTTTGTTCTTTTACTCAAATCCCCCAATATGCGCATACAGGTGATTCAGGAGCGGATTTGCACGCTATAGAAGATTGTCTATTACAGCCATTTGAAAGAAAAGCAATTCCTACAGGTTTATGTGTTGAAATTCCTGATGGTTTTGAGTTGCAGGTCAGGCCAAAGAGTGGATTAGCACTTGATAGCGGTATAACCGTTTTAAACACCCCCGGTACTATTGATTCTACTTACCGCGGAGAAATTAAAGTTATCTTAATAAACTTAAGTTCAGAAATCTATCAAATCAAAAAGGGACAGAAAATTGCACAGGTTGTCGTCTCACCTGTTATTCAGGCAGAGTTTAGAGAGGTAGAAGAGTTATCTGAATCAAAGAGAGGGACAGGAGGTTTTGGTTCTACTACTATTTTTTAATCAGGAATTTATGGTAGCAAGAATACCTGACAAATAACTAAGTTATTTGTATAATATCCATATCAAAATCTGAAGAGAAGTGGATTTTTTGTGTAATACCAAAATGAAAATGTCCTAATCTGGCAAAATGAAAATGTCCTGTTTAAGGATGTAAAATATCCCTCAAAAAAGGAGGGAGAAATGGAAGAAAAGGACATTTTCGAAATGAGCAAAAAAGAGTGGGCAAGAT
>JAHJRX010000064.1 GCA_018830565.1 bacterium
AAGCTCATTTTAAATTAGGGGTGGCTTACTTGGAGAATAAAAGATTAGAAGAAGCTATCTCGGCTTTACAAAGAACAATCTCTTTAAAAGAAGACCATCTTGAAGCTCATTTTAAATTAGGGGTGGCTTATAAAGATAAAAAAGCTTATGAAGAGGCGATCAGGTTTCTTAAAAAAGGGATAGCTTTAAATGAGAATTGTCCCTCGTTCCATTATTTACTAGGGTGTATCTACTATGAAAAAGAAGAATGGGCTGAAGCTGTGAAAAGCTTAAAGCAAGCTATTAATAAAAAAAGCGACTTTGCTGAGGCTTTCTTTTATTTAAGTATGTGCTTTGAAGCTTTAGAAAAAAATAAAGAAGCTATAGAAAATTATAAAAAGACGTTATCTTTGAAGAAGGATTTTGTAGAGGCTTATTATAGATTAGGAGAAATTTACATAAAAAAAGATTTACTTCGTGAAGCAATTATTGTTTTTGAAAAAGCCCTTTATTATAAACCAAATTATGCTTTATGTTATCAAAAATTAGGTGATATCTACTTAAAAAAGAAGATGTCCAAGCAAGCTATTTCTTGTTACCAAGAAGCTCTTAAGATTCGTTCTGATTTAGCCGTAGCTTATTTAAACTTAGGTGATGCTTATATAGAAGAAGGTCTTTTTGAAGAAGCCTTGTCTTCTTACAAAGAGTCTATAGTTATTCATCCTCATAATGCTAAAGCTTATATGAACTTAGGTAATACTTATCGATTTTTAAAGAAGATAGAAGAAGCTATTACTTCATTTAAGAAGTCCCTGGAGTTAGATCCTAATAATCATCACTGTTATCATCTGTTAGGTAAGACTTATGAGGAAGCTAAGGATTATGAAAAGGCCATAGATGTTTACAAGCGAGCTTTAGTGATTAAACTTGATTTCTTTGATCTGTATTTAAGCTTAGGAAATGTCTATGTAAAAACTAAAGACTATTTAGAAGCTACCAATGCTTATCAAAAAGCCTTAGACTTAAATAAATACTACTTAGATATTTATTTTTACTTAGGAGAGATATATTCCGAGATGAAAGAACATCAAAAAGCTATTAATGCTTATGAAAATGTCTTAAATGTTGATTCTAAAAACGCAGTAGCTTACTATAATTTAGGCAATGTTTACTCTGATGTCAAAGAATATGATCAAGCTATTGGGGCTTACCAAGAAGCAATTAATTTAAATCCTGAATACGCCCAAGCTTACTATAATTTAGGCAATGTTTACTCCCAAAAGGGAAAGAAAAAAGAGGTAATTAATGCTTACTCCCAAGCTCTCTCCATTGATCCTTCTGATGTTAATGCTTACTATAATTTAGGAAATGTTTATTTAGACGAAGGAATAAGTGAGAAGGCGATAGAAGCATACAAAGAAGCAATCAAAGCTAATCCTAACTTTGCTACTGCTTATTATAATTTAGGTAATATTTACTTTGATCAAGAGGAATATGATGAAGCTATAAAATTTTATGAGAAAGCCATTGAAATAAATCCAATAGATGTAGAAAGTTTATTTAATTTAGGAAATACTTATATTAAGAAGAAAATGTTTAGAGAAGCTATAAAAGCATACCAGAGAGCGATTATGATTAAACCTGATTTAGTTGAGGCTTACACTAATTTAGGAAGTGCTTATGGTGATATAGGAATGTATCAAGAGTCCATAGGAGCTATATTAAACGCCATTAAGATTAATCCTCGAATGCCAGAGTCATATTGTAATTTAGCCGAAGTATATTTAAAAAATCACCAAATAATGGAATCCATAGATTATTTTAAAAAAGCCATCGACATTAAGCCAGAAATGAGTGATGCTTATGCTGGTTTAGGAGAAAGTTATTTTCAATTATCAGAATTTAAAGAAGCCCTGAAATATTATAAGAAAGCCATTGAATTAGATTTTAAAAATCCTGAACTTTATAAGGGTTTAGGGAAAATCTTAGAAGAGATAAGCAGGAGAAAGAAGATCAAGAATAATTTCGTAGACAAGGTTCTTGACCAACAGCAACTCTAATGATATGACCCTGTCCCTGCAATAGAGGTAATTATATGACCTTGGTGATACTTGATGATATATGATCCTACTTGATAAGGTAATTATATGACCTTGGTGATAATTGCTGGTCCTACTGCTGTAGGAAAGAGCGAAGTAGCTTTTGAAATAGCTAAAGAGTTAAAAGGAGAAATTGTTTCTGCTGATTCTAGACAAATATACCGCTTTATGAATATTGGCACGGCTAAGCCTTCTTCTGCTTTTCTTGATAAGATTCCCCATCATTTGATTGATATTATAAATCCTGACGAAGAGTTTTCTGCTTCTTTATTTAAAGAATTAGCCCAAGAAAAGATAGCCGATATTAGCAGCAGAAGAAAAATTCCTATTTTAACTGGAGGTTGTGGTTTATACATTAATGTGATTACTCAGGGATTATTTCCTCTTTCACCTTCTTCTAAAGAGCTTAGAAAAAAACTAGGGGCAAAGTGTTCTCTATTAGAATTGTACCAAAAACTACGTGAGGTAGATTTAGAAACAGCTTTAAAGCTTTCTCCTAATGATAAGTTTAGAATTATTAGAGCTTTGGAGGTATACTATTTAACTGGAAAAAAGATATCAAGACTTAGAAAAGAGGAGACTATAAAGAATAACTATCGTTCTCTATCCATAGGATTAACGGTAGATAGAAGTCTATTGTATAAAAAGATTAACGAACGAGTAGAAAAGATGTTTAAAGATGGTTTTTTAGAGGAAGTTAAAGGTTTGATCAAGATGGGGTATAGCGAAGACCTATCTTCAATGATGAGTTTAGGTTATAAACAGGTGGTAAAACATTTAAAAGAAGAAATAAGCTTAGAAGAAGCAAAACTGTCTATCGAAAAGGAAACGAGAAATTATGCCAAGAGACAGGTTACTTGGTTTAAGAATAAGGAGAAGCTTAAATGGTTTTCACCGGGAGAGGTAAGTAAAATAATAGAAGAAGTTAGAATTTTTTCAAATTTATAGATAACAAATTACCTGCTATAAATGAATTTTGAAAGTTTGACCCTTACGGCCCTCCTTCTGATATTTTTCGAAGATAAAGTTTAGCGCAAGTACAAGCAAGATTTCGAACTTTAGCTATATAACTTACCCGTTGAGTAACGCTAATTATTCCTCGAGCTTCTAATAAATTAAAGATATGAGAACATTTTAAGGTATAGTCATAAGCAGGTAAGACTACCTCTCTTTTAAGGATAGCTAATGCCTCTTGCTCATATTTACTAAATAAATCCAAGAGAAGACTTCCATCGGCTAATTCAAAATTATAAAGAGAATTTTCATATTCACTTTTCTTATGGACATCTCCGTAAGTAGTGGTATTATTCCAAGCAATATTAAAGACATTATCTAATTTCTGAACATACATCGCTATTCTTTCTAATCCGTAAGTTATTTCCACAGAAATAGGATCTAAATCTATCCCTCCTACTTGCTGAAAATAAGTAAATTGAGTAATCTCTAACCCATCTAACCAAACTTCCCAGCCTAAACCCCAAGCTCCAAGGGTAGGAGATTCCCAGTCATCTTCTACAAACCTAATGTCATGAAATAAAGGATCAATCCCTATCTCTTTTAAACTTTGTAAATACATTTCTTGAATATTGCCAACGGTAGGTTTAATAATTACTTGAAGCTGATAGTAATGCTGAAGACGATTAGGATTTTCTCCATATCTTCCATCAGCCGGGCGTCGACTTGGTTCAACATAGACAGCCCTCCATGGTGCTGGACCTAAAGACCTTAAAAAAGTAGCCGGATTAAAAGTTCCTGCCCCTACTTCTATATCATATGGCTGAACCAGCAAACAACCTTTATCGATCCAAAAAGATAAAAGTTTTAAGATAATCTCTTGAAAAGTCATTCTTCTATCATGCTTTCATAAAATTTTAGAGATTTTAAGGGTGAAGGTAGATAATAAGCTAAATAATTATCTAAGATAATCCCTTTTAAGTTCTTCAAAGTCTCTTTAGATAAACTAAGTTTTGAGACTTCGTTAAGTTTCAAATATAATAAATTTCTTAAAAGCTCTAACATCTGAAAAGAAAGATCCATAGTCTTCATACCTTGACTACAATCAAAACAAACTACTCCTCCTTCTAAAAAGGAAAGTTTAACTTTGGTCAACCCCGTTAGAGAACTTTGTTCTCTAACCGTCTGTGCCAACGATGGTTTTAAACCACAGTCGGCTTTCTCTATCGGGATCTTACAGACTAAACAGTTTTTTAAATGGATCCTTAATCCTAAAAAGGAGAATAACTTTAAAACAAAAGCATAAATATAAAGAGAATGGTACCCTTTAGAAATCAACTGTAAACTCTTTAAAGTTAATAAAAATATCCTTAAATCTGGTTCCTTCCCTACTAAAGCTAAATCTAAGATTTCTACTAAACATAAAGCTGT
Source organism: bacterium (assembly GCA_018830565.1). Classification (NCBI taxonomy): domain Bacteria; species bacterium. The sequence goes on from JAHJRX010000064.1 coordinate 4,464, forward strand.
GGCAGTCTTTTTTAAATCCTCTCTTATTGGCGAATGAGAAGAGATAAGCTTAGCTTGAATTAAGGTATACAAATTTTGGTCTGTTTTTTGATAAAATTGCGTCTCTAAGTAAGTAAATTTTTCCAAGCTAAACCCAAATTTATTATTAAGTCTTTTAGAACCTTTAGCCACAGCAAAAATTCTTCCCCATTTAACAGTAAGCAAGCTAATGATCTTACTATCTTCACTTAAGGATTGGCTTTTTAAAATAATGGCTTTGGTTTTAAAATAAGACATCTTAAGTTACATGGAAACCGATAAAAACTTGACATAATAATTGTATTTCCACCCCCTACCCCCGCCAGCGGGGGATAGTAGGGCTCGTCCCTGTCCGTGAAGGCGACGAAACAACAGTCACCCACAAAGATATCCCCCGCTGGCGGGGGTAGGGGGTGGATTTTCCCTACGAGGTATGTCAACTTAATTAATGGATTGCATATACTAATTCTTACAAAAATCTTACATCTTAATCTTCTGAATTTTTTTCCATCAGTTTTTCTAATTTAACTTTATTAATTGATCTTTTACTAGCCCCAATGATGGTAATTCTCATCTTCTCATCTTTAATTACCTCTCCAATAGAAGGAATATACTTTAAAGTTTCTAAGATATAGCCACTAATGGTCTCAAAATCTTCTTCTTCTGGGAAATTAACCTGAAGTTCTTCTTCAATCTTTTTTATGGCAGTGCTTCCTTCGATTAAGTAAGTATTTTTATCTAAACTCTTGATCTGTCTCTTTTCTTGTTCATGTTCATCTTGAATCTCTCCAAACATCTCTTCTAAGATATCTTCTAAGGTCACAATCCCTGAAGTTCCCCCATATTCATCAACCACAATGGCAATATGAATAGCTTTTGCTCTAAATTCTTTTAATAAATCACCTATATGTTTTGCTTCTGGAACAAAGAAAGGAATATGAATAAATTCAATGGCTCTAAAATCAGCCTTTTCTTCCCAAAAATTTAGTACATCTTTAATGTAGATAAGACCAATAATATTATCAATATTTTCTTCATAGACTGGAATTCTGGAATACTTACATTCTCCAAACACTTTAATAATCTCTTTAATATCAGCACTTGCTTCTACGCAAATTATATTAGTTCGAGGAGTCATTATTTTTTTAACTTCAATTTTTGAAAGATCAAAGACTTTATTAAAAATTTCACCTTCTCTTTCTTCGGCCAGATCTTTTCTTTTACTTTTGGTAATAAAAAATCTTATCTTCTCTTGAGTAAAGTAATTTTCTTTCTTTTTTTCAATCTCGATCAAAGATTTATTAAGATAAGATACCATTTTTAGAAATGGCGAAAAAATTTTAAGAATTAATTGAAGAAAAGGAGCGATAAAGATAATTAACTTGTTCTTCTTTTTATGAAAGATAGCCTTAGGAATAGCTTCGGCAAATATTAACATGATCATGGCTAATATTATTCCTGATAAAAACTCATGCCCCTTATATTCTGAAGCGGTAAAAACAGCCGCCGAAACACTAAATAAATTATTTCCAATTAAGACACAAATAATAACGATACTGGGATTTTTTACTAAATCATAGACAATTAAAGCTTTTTTTCTTCCTCTTCTTACTTCATGGCAAAGTTTAACCTGATCTAAAGAAAGAATACCTATTTCTGTTCCAGCCAAAAGAGCACTTAATAAGATACAAATAAGAATAATTAAGAAAATAGTCAGAGACATAAGCTATACCTGGTCAAACTCATCCTTGATTTCACCTACAATCTCTTCCATTAAATCTTCTATCGTTGCTAAACCAATGGCTTTTCCTTTTTTATCAGTGACCATCGCGAGATGAACTTTACTACTCTGGAGCTCATAAAAAAGCTTATTTATTTTTTTTGACTCTGAAACAAAGAATACCTTTTTAATAAATTCCTTTAAATTTATATCCTTTAAATTTATATCTTTATCTCTACCAAAATATTCTAATAAGTCTTTAGCGTAAATTATCCCTATAATATTAGAATTATTATTTTTGTAAACAGGAAGCCGAGAAAATCCAGTCTTTTTTATGATCCTTAAAACATCTCTCAGTTTATCATTAATTGAGACAGAAGCAACCTTGTCTATAGGAATCATCACCTCTTTAACATTGGTCTTACTAAATTCAAAGATCTTATGGATCATTCTTTCCTCTTCCTCTTTTATTATTCCCTCTTTTTTACTAATTTCAAGCATCGACCTTACTTCTTCTTCCGTAAATTCCTCTTTAATCTCTTTTTTTCCGGTAAATAAATTTATAATAAAGAGCAGCATTACTTTTAGAGGCGTAACTAAGATGGAAAATGCATAAAAATAAGGTTTAATTAGCCTTATTGATAATTCAGAATTTTTAAGGGCAAAAGTCTTGGGAATTATTTCCCCATAAAGAATCATGATGATAGTCATTAAAACAATAGCAGCTGCTACACCAAAACCTACCTTTATTCTTGTGGCGTCACAAATATCTATTAAAAGCGAAGTAGCAAAAATAGAAGCAAAAGTATTAACTAAGATATTACCAATTAAAATATTGGCTAAGACCTCTTTAGGTTGATTTAACATTTTAATTAATCTCTGATTAGAAGCGATCTTCTCTTTGCTAAATTCACTTAAAGAAAAAAATGCGGTTTCAAAACTAGAAAACATAGCTGAAAACAGGACCAAAATTCCTACTAAAGCAAATTTTCCAAATAAGTAGTAAAGGTTTATTTCACTTGACATATATACTAAAAACTTTCTTACCCTAAAACAAGAAATATCACTAAGGTAATAGCTATTCCCAAGACCGCCCCTACAATAACTTCACTGTAACTATGAAATCCACTTCCAACTCTACTTCTACCTAAAAGAGCAGCTAATAAAAAGGTTAATATGATAATTAAAGGATTTTTAGTGATCAAGGCAATAGAAGTCCAGATAGAAAAAGCTACCGCACTATGGCCGCTAGGCATACCTCCTTGCATAGGAGTTCCCCGTCCAATATAGATCTTGCCCATAATGGTAATTAAAACAACCATGATTAGACTAATAAAGACAAGATAGCCTGGAATTTCTCGAACTTTATAAATGATTGCTTTCTCTGAAACATAACTAAGATGAGGGTATAAGATTAAATATCCTACTACAAAGGCATTAAAAGCAGAGACTAAGACTGCTCCCGCCGCTAAATCTTTTCCAATGCGAACTAAAGTATGATATCGATTTTCAGTAATTAAATCTAAAATAGATTCTATAGCGGTATTGATAATTTCACAAATTATGACTAAGGTGGCAGAAAAAAATAAAATTACTAATTCCAGGCGGGTTAAATCCAAAAAAAGAGTACTGATAAATATTAAAAGAGCCATGATGAAGTGGGTCCGGAGATGTTTTTGAGTCCGTAGCCCGTAAACAATTCCAGCTAAAGCATAATTAAAACTTTGAACTATTTTTAAGGTATTTAAATTAATGTTAACAACTCCTCTTCTTTTTCCCTCATCTTAGTCTCATCTTCTACCTTTAAATGATCATATCCTAAAAGATGGAGAAGACCGTGGATAATTAAGATATTAAGTTCTTTTTCAAGACTATGATTTAAATCATTAGCTTGCTTGCCAGCTGTTTGAACAGAAATAATAACTTCTCCTAAAAAAGAATCTTCTTTAATTAAAGGATAATAAGCTTCTCTAAAAGCAAAAGCTAAAACATCAGTAGCTTTATTGATACCTCGATATTCCTTATTTAACTTTTTTATAAATTGGTCATTACTAAAGACAAGACTAATCTTCCCTTTCTCGCCTAAATGTTTTAATAGCCTTAGTCCAATCTTCTTTATTTTCTCAATCTTTATTAATTCCTTCCTTTGGCAATTAGCTACTTGAACTTGTCGAGTAAGCATTAAATTAATTTTCCTTAAGTCTTTCTTCTTGAGGATATTCTATCCGTCCATGATAGGCGACAGAAAGAACTTTAGAAAAAACAGCGGCAATCTTATTAAGGTCTTTTAAGGAAAGATCACATTCATTTAACTGAGAATCTATAAATTTATTATTAATAACTTTTTTTACTGTTTCTTCAATTCTAAGATGAGTAAGCTTAGGTAAAGCTCTAATAGCAGCTTCTACTGTATCAGCTAACATCACAATTGCTGCTTCTTTAGATTGAGGAAGAGGTCCCGGATATCGAAAGCTATCTTCGTCTATTTTAGTCTCTTTTTTACCTTCTTCCTCTTCTTTCCGGGCTAAATTATAAAAATAACTTATTAAAGAAGTCCCATGGTGTTCTTGAATAATGTTGATAATCTTTTGAGGTAGTTTTCCTTTCCTGGCAATCTCCACTCCATCTTTAACATGAAATTTTAAGATAGAAGCACTTAAATTTGGCTTTAAGCCGTCGTGAGGATTATAATTAGTTTGGTTTTCTACAAAGTATTCAGGCTTATTAATCTTTCCAATATCATGATAATAAGCTCCAACCCGAGTTAATAAGATATTAGCTTCTATCGCATCAGCTGCTTTTTCCGCTAAATTTCCTAAAGATTGACTATGCTGATAAGTTCCTGGCGCTTCTATAGAAAGTTTTTTAAGCAAAGGAGCATTTAAGTCAGATAATTCTAAGAGCTTAAAATTAGTAGTCCTCTTAGTTAATTTTTCTAAAAATGGCAAGATTCCTATGGTTAATATAGCCGAGATGATACCATTAATAAAAGCTCGTAAAGTCAAAGTACTCAAAAAGATATAACTTGTTTGGTTTATTAAACCAAACCCTGCAACAATAAATACATTAACTAAAGCAATAGTTATTCCACTCTTAGTTAAATCGCTCTTTACTTTAGCAAAAGAGGAAGCATAGATAGCGATAACCCCACTTCCCAGATAAAAGATTAAAAGATTCAAGCTATTACCGGTCATCATTCCTGAAACGATACTTAAAAACATGGTCGCCAATAAAGCAATCTCTTGGTTTAAGAAGATTGCCATTAACATCGAAAAAGTAGCCATAGGAATAAAGTAAGGAGATAATCCTTTCCAGATAGCCACCTTAACTAAAACTACAACTACCAAAACAATGATACTTAAAAATAATAACTCATCTTCTTTCACTGAAAATTTGGGCTGAAATCTCAAGAAATAAACTCCCATCAAGAAAATTAAGGTAGAAATTAAGATAGCGTGCCCGGCAAAATTATTAAAATGAACTTTTGGGTCTTTTGTTTGAAGGTTATGTAAAGCCTTTAATTTTTGGGTGACATAATAAGTAATTTTTTCACCATCACCGACAATTTTTTCCCCTTTAGCTACTAAGTATCTCACTGGCTTTATATTTTTCTTAGCTGTTTCGATAAGTTTTTGGGTCTCTTCTCCATTAAAAGTTAAATTAAGAATAGCATATGAAGAAATTAAGGTACTAATAACATCTTTAGCCTTGTCTTTAAAGGAAACATCTATCTTTTCTTTAATGACATCTTTTAAATTTATAAGCTGATAAAACTCATCTAAAGATTTAATCATAAATTCTTTCTTGTCTTTATTATCAAGAGATACGACGATAATTCCTCCTATAATATCTGATTTAAGCTTTTTCTCATCTTCGTCAGTAATACCTCTATTAAGGCAGTCTGTTAAAATCTTTAAGACTGTTTCTTTGATCTGGTCAAGGTTTGGGTATTTAAGTAAAAAGTTTAAGTAATCTTCAGAAAGATTAGCTTCACCTGCTTTTAGCTTTAAGGCAAAAAGTCGAGTTACTTCATCTTTAAACTTATCATTCTTGACGGTCTTAATTTCATCAAAGAAATTATTAATTTTATTAGTTAGGATAGGAATAAGGGTGAAGTCTAAGTTATAGACAGGTTTTACTCGCAAAACAGCTTCTTTTTTTCTTAATTTTGTAGCTACTTCATCTTCATAGTAAAACTGAAAAGGAGCTTTAACAAAAGCAGTACTAATGCTTCCTTCTTCGGGATATTTAAGAAGCTCCTTTTTTTTAGCGATAAGGAAAATGGTGCTCATTAATATTAGCAAGATTAAGAGAAGCTGAGATAGTTTTTTTAATCTTATCTTCCTATAAGAAATTCCTTGAAGACTATCTTTCAAATCCTTTAAATACTTAGTAAGTTTATTCATTATTTTTTACCTTAGAAGCTTCGTAATTTTCATAAGCTTTAATTATTTTTTGAACTAATTTATGCCTGACCACATCACCCTCTGTAAAATAGATATAAGAAATTCCTTCTGCTGCTTTCAGAATAGATTGTATTTGAACTAATCCTGAAACACTTCCTTTTTTTAAGTCAATCTGGGTAATATCACCGGTAATTACTATCTTAGATTCAAATCCTAATCGAGTTAAAAACATCTTCATCTGCTCAGGGGTGGTATTTTGAGCTTCATCTAAGATAATAAAAGAGTTATTTATAGTTCGACCTCTCATGAAAGCTAAAGGAGCAATCTCAATAATTTCTTGCTCAAACATTTGGTGAAGTTTTTCTGTCCCCATCAAATAATAAAGAACATCGTAAATGGGTCGTAAATAAGGATTTATCTTTTCTTGTAAAGTACCTGGTAAAAATCCTAACTTTTCACCAGCTTCCACGGCCGGTCTGGTTAAGATAACACGATCTACTTCTCCCCGATTTAAAGCAGAAATAGCCATGGCTACGGCTAAATAAGTTTTACCAGTTCCAGCAGGGCCAATGCAGATAATTATGTCATTCTTGGCTATGGCTTCTACATATCTTTTTTGGGTAATAGTTTTAGACCTGACAATTCTTCCTTTAGGAGAGGTATAGATAGATTCAGTAAATACCGAAACTAAGTCTTTGTCTTTTTTTTTGGCTAAAATATTTAAGGTGTATTCTATCTCAGAAACTCCAATGGTCACGCCCGTTCGGATAATGCCCATTAATTCTTCAAAGACCCGAAAAATATAGTTGACTTCTTCTTTATCTCCTTTGATGATTAATTCATTTCCTCGCGGAATAACCTTAGTAGAACGACAATTTTTTCGAATAATCTTTAAGTTTTCATCATTGCTTCCTAATAAATTTACAGCTTCCTCATTACTTAATAAAGTAATCCTTTTTTCCAAAACTACCTCTTCTTAAGTCTTTAACTGATCTGGTTTTTTAAGAGAAGTAACTACCTCTGTCTTGATATAAAGTTCTCTTAACTGAGTTTCACTAACTTCAAAAGGAGCATTAGTTAGCAAGCAAGTTCCACTTTGAGTCTTAGGAAAGGCAATAACATCTCGAATAGAATTAAGATTAAGAATGGCAGCTAATAAGCGATCTAATCCTAAAGCAATGCCCCCGTGAGGTGGAGCCCCATATTCAAAAGCTTCTAATAAGAAACCAAATTTTTCATCAGCTTCTCTTGAGGAAATCCCTAAGAGTTTAAATATTTTTTCTTGTAATTCTTTTTTATGAATCCTGATACTTCCTCCTCCAACTTCTCCACCATTTAAGACTAAATCATAGGCCTTAGCTTTTACTTTTTCAGGAGCTACTTCTATTAAGTTAAGACTCTCTTTGGTGGGCGAGGTAAAAGGATGGTGGGTAGAAACCCACTTTTTTTCCTCTGGGTTAGGTTCAAATAAAGGAAAATCTACTACCCATAAAAATTTATATAATTTAGGATCTATCAAGTTTAATTCTTTGCCTAAATATAAACGTAAATTAGATAGAGATAAATTAACAATTTTGGGCGTATCTGCCACAAAGAAGAGGATATCTCCATCGGTAGCTTCCATTTCTCGGTAAACATGGTCTAATATTTCTTGACTAAAAAATTTAACAATAGGAGATTCTAAGGTTTTTCCTGTTACTTTGAAAAAAGCTAATCCCTTAGCTCCATAACTATTGACTAAAGAAGTTAACTCTTCTATCTCTTTTCGAGAAAGATTTGCTTTTTGAGGAACCCTTATCCCTTTTATTATTCCTTGATCTTCAATGACCTTCTTAAAGACTTGAAAATTAGAATCTTTAACTAATTTAGTAATATCCTTTAATTTTAAATTAAATCTTAGGTCAGGTTTATCATTACCATAACTATTTAAAGCTTCTTGGTAACTTACTCTTGGAAAAGGAACTTCTATCTCTTGCTCAAAGACTATTTTAAATACCTCCTTTAACATCTCTTCAATCGTGGTTAAGATATCTTCTGTATCGACAAAGGACATTTCTATATCTATTTGGGTAAATTCCCCTTGACGGTCTGCTCGCAGGTCCTCATCTCGAAAGCATCGGGCTATTTGGAAATAACGTTCCATTCCAGAAACCATTAAGATTTGTTTAAATAATTGGGGAGATTGAGGAAGAGCATAAAATTTTCCAGGATGCAGCCTGCTTGGTACTAAGAAATCTCTGGCTCCTTCAGGAGTGCTTTTAATAAGCATCGGTGTTTCAATCTCGATAAAATTTCGCTTATCTAAAAAATTTCTAACTACCTGCACCGTCTTATGTCTCTTTAATAAGTAATTTCTCATCTTAAGCCGTCTTAAATCTAAATACCGATATTTAAGTCGGATATCTTCACTAACTTCTGCTTCTTCTTCAATTAAAAATGGTAAAACTTTACTTTCGTTAAGTAAGATGAGCTCTTCTGCATATACTTCTATTTCACCCGTAGTTAAATTTAAGTTTATAGTTCCTTTAGGGCGAGCCAAGACTATTCCTTTAACCTTGATTACATATTCACTCCTTATTTTATGAGCTAAAAGATGAGCTGGTGAATTTACTTCAGGGCTAAATACTACTTGGACAATTCCAGAGCTATCCCTTAAATCCACAAAAATTAACCCACCATGATCTCGCCTTCGCTGGACCCAGCCAGATAAAATAACTTCTTTTTCTAAATTAGTAATTCTTAACTCTCCACAATTGGCATTTCGATATACTTCCATCTTTTCCTTCCCTTTTAGAAACGTTCAGCTACTTTCGAGATAAAACTTTTTAATAAAATATTCTTTTATCTTTTCTATAGGAATCTCTTCTTGGCTTTTATCTTCCATATCTCTTATCAAGACTTTATGCTTAGCTTTCTCTTCTTCTCCTAAGATAATAGTAAACTTAGCTTTTAATTTATCTGCTTTCCTTAATTGGCTCTTCAAGCTTTTATCTGTCCAATCCATATTGACTATAAAACTTGTTTCTCTTAATTCCTGGACAATCTTTATTCCTAAAGAGGACACTTCAGGTGAAATGGTAGCCAGATAGATGGATTTATTATCTTTCTCGTAAGGCTTTAATGACCTTTCTAAGGAAAGAACAATCCTTTCTATACCTGCTGCAAAACCTATCGCTGACGTATCGGGTCCTCCCATTTGAGCTATTAAATTATTATATCTTCCTCCCGCCGCAATAGTATTTTGAGCCCCTAAGTTTTTGTCAATCACTTCAAAAATAGTGTGAGTGTAATAATCCAAGCCTCTTACTAAATGAGGATTAATTATATAAGGAAGGTTTAAAAGTCTTAAATAGTAACTAACTTGATCTAAATGTTCTTGACAATCTTGACAAAGAAAAAGATTAATAGCCGGAGCTTGCGAAATTAAAACTTTACAGTTATCTCTCTTGCAATCTAAAACTCGCAAAGGATTTTTATTTAATCTCTCCTTGCAATCTTGACAAAGCTTTTCTTTGTGAGGAAGAAGATAATTAATTAAGTCTAACTTATAATTATTTCGGCAGGCATTACAACCCAAGCTATTAATATGGGTCTCTAAACCAGCCATACCCAATTCCGTGAGAAGGTGGACAACCATAGCCACTACTTCTGCATCCAACCCAGGATGGTTGCTACCAAAAACTTCACTCCCTAACTGCCAAAATTGACGTTGTCTCCCTGCTTGTGGCCTTTCGTATCGAAACATCGGGCCAAGATAGTACAATTTAGAATTAGCTAAAGTCAGACTTAAGTTATTTTCTAAATAAGCTCTTACTATCGAAGCGGTATTTTCAGGTCGTAAGGTTAAATTTCGACCTTTGCGGTCTTGAAAAGTATACATCTCTTTATTAACAATATCTGTCCATTCTCCAATTCCACGTGTAAATAACTCTGTAAATTCAAAGATAGGTGTTCTTATCTCTTGATAACCATATATTTCAAATATTCTTCTACTTGTTTCCTCGATAAAATGCCATGTCTTTACCTCTGAAGGCAAGATATCTTTTGTTCCTCTCGGAGCTTCAATCATCATTACCCCTAATTCTAAAAGACTAAGAAAAAACTGAGAATGTAGTTAAGTATAGGCTAAGAAGAGCTATTTGTCAATAAAATTCAAAACTTGTGTAACAGCAAAATGAAAATGTCCTGTTTTCCGTTAAATAGAAATGTCCTATTTTGTATTAGATAAAAATGATCTTTTATATGGGTTTATTTTAAACTTCCTCCAAGGGTGATCCAATGGAAGAATATGCACCTTTCT
>JAHJRX010000065.1 GCA_018830565.1 bacterium
CCTTTTCCTTTAATTGCTCTGGAATTTTTCTATTTGAAGGTTTGTTTCTTGAACAATGAATTATTCCAATTGGGCCTTCTCTGGCAACTTTTTTGACCATTCTCCTTACCTGTCTTTCTGAGAGACCAAGGATAGAGGCAGCTTTTCTTTGAGTCATCTGCTTCGAAGTAGCCTCTTCTATCACCCTTAATCTCTTTACTTCCTTTACCCTCATGACAATGTCCTTTTCCTTCATAATATCCCTCTTTTTTTGAGAGATATTTTATATCCTTGAATAGGACATTTTCGAATAGGACATTTTCATTTGCGTATTACATATTTTTTCATAACTCCACTGAATTTAGGAGATTACAAAGAGTGTCTTTTTTTCACTTTTTTCATTAAAGATAACATTTGACTTTATGATCTCAATCTTGACAAAAGTCCTTATTTAAAGTAAAGTTTGGATAAGTTAAGGAAGACATAGTACCTATTAATGAAATTTTGACCTATCGCAAATTAATTTTTAACTCCAAGCAAGTTTATCTTTTATTGCTCGGTATTATTTCCTATGTCTAATTTTCGTTAGCTTAGGGTAATCTATCCAGCCAAAAACTTCATAAACTTGTATAGTTGTTGAGAAATATGTTAACAATAACCCAGATTATTATTATTATTCTCTATCTCTGTTTTGTTGTTTACATTTTTTTAATTGAACCTAATTTAGTAAAGGTAAAAGATTACAAGATAAGAATAAGAAACCTGCCTGATTTTCTAAATAATTTAACCATTGTTCATCTTTCAGACCTTCATATTGTTAATTTAAATAAAAAAGAACATCTTTGCATTAACAAGATTAACCAAATTTATCCTGATCTTATCGTTATTACTGGCGACTTAATAGGCAATGTTCATGGTATTAATTCAGTCTTGACTTTTATAAATTCTTTGAAATCAAGGTATGGCCTCTTTGGAGTCTTTGGTAATGAAGAATATCAATCTCTTTACTACCATCATTTAGAAGAAATTATTAATTCCAAGATTACCATCCTTAAAAATAGTCATCTTAAAATCAACTTGCCAAATAACAAAAACTTTTTTATAATAGGCTTAGATGATCCGGTATTTGGACGAGATGACTTAGAAAGAGCTACTCAAGGTTTACCAAAAAATGGATTTAAGATCTTACTTACTCATTCTCCTGAAATTATTAAGAAATATCCAAAAGATAAATTTGATAACTTTGATTTAATCTTATGTGGACATGTTCACGGAGGTCAGGTAAGATTACCCTTAATAGGGCCTCTTTTAATTCCTTCTCATTGCCCAAGAAAATATAATTCTGGCTTGCATAAGATAAGAAAAAATTATATCTTAATAAATCGTGGTATTGGAACTTGTCCTTTAACGATAAGGTTTTTTTGCCGACCCGAAATATCGGTGATAAGATTAAGCCAAGTAACTAAATAAGCTTAAAAACAATACTCCGATTACTATTTTTTAAATTTTTAGTTAAAGATGAATAATTTTTCAAAAACAGTAGAAGAAATTATCTTAAAAGATCCTCATTATAAACAAGCTGCTTACTATTTTGTTTTGGCTGCTTTAGAGTATGCCCAAAAAAAAGTTAATAAGTATCACCATATTACGGGACAAGAATTATTGGAGGGAATTAAAGAGTATGCCTTGAACGAATTTGGTCCTACTGTCTATGATGTCTTTAAGTATTGGGGTATTAACTCCAGCGAAGATTTTGGAAATATTGTCTTTAATATGGTTGACTGCGGTTTGATGGGAAAGACAGAGGAAGATAGCCTTGAAGATTTTAAAGGAGGATATGACTTTAAAAAGGTTTTCGTTGATGAATACAAGATGAAGATCGAAGGATAGTTAACGTTTCTAATTTATAATCACTTTTTTTATAATCATTTTCTCATCTTCTAATCTTCTAAGATACTCTCTCTAACCACTTCTTTTAGCTGACTGCTGACATCTGACAGTTAAACATTTATAAAATAAGATGAATAATAAATTTTTGCCTATCTCTATTGACGACTTAAAGGAAAGAGGATGGAAGAGATTAGATATCATCTTAATTACTGGTGATGCTTATGTGGACCATCCTTCTTATGGAGCAGCTGTTATTAGTAGGCTTTTAGAAGATGCTGGCTTCAAGGTAGGTATTATTGCTCAGCCTAATTGGAAGAGTTTAGATGATTTCTTAAGATTAGACAGACCAAGATTATTCTTTGGAATTACGGCTGGTAATCTTGATTCTATTCTTAGTAACTATACTCCAAGCAAAAGACCAAGAAAGAGTGATGATTATTCTCCTGGTGGCAAGCCTGGAATGAGACCCAATAGAGCTACCATTGCTTACGTCAACAAAGTAAAAGAAGCCTTTCCTGATATCCCGGTAGTCTTGGGAGGAATAGAAGCAAGTTTAAGAAGATTAGCTCATTATGACTACTGGTCTGATGAAGTTCGGCATTCTATCTTAGTAGATGCCAAGGCAGACATTCTGGTCTATGGAATGGGAGAAAAGCAGATATTAGAGATAGCCAAAAGGTTAGATCAAGAAGAAAGAATAGAAGATTTAAACAATATTCGAGGAACTGTAGTAGTAAGGAAAAATATAGATTGGCTTAAAGACTACATAGAGATTTTCTCCTTTGAAGAAGTAAAGACTAATCAGGATAAATTTAATGAAGCTTTTCGAGTCTTTTATTTAGAAAGCGACCCTTTTAGAGGAAAGACTATTGTTCAAAGAGATGGGTCTAGATTTGTTATTCAGTTTTCACCAGCTCTCCCTCTAACTAAAGAAGAATTAGATCATATTTACCTCCTTCCTTATGTTAGAAAACCTCATTTTATTTATGACCAGGAAGGCAAGATCCCTGGCTTTGAAACAGTAAAATTTTCTGTGACTTCCCATCGAGGATGTTGTGGAGAATGTTGTTTTTGTTCTTTATCTGTTCATCAAGGTAGGATCATCCAAAGCCGAAGCTTAGAATCTATCCTTAAAGAGATCACGATTATTACTCAGGAAAAAAACTTTAAGGGAACGATTACTGATATAGGAGGACCCACTGCCAATCTATACCAAGCAAAATGTCAATGTTGGGAAAAAGATGGAACTTGTAGAAAGAAAAGATGTTTGTTTCCTGAAAGATGTAAAAATCTTAAACTTGGCTATAAAGAGAGTTTAAGTTTATGGCAAGAAGTAAGAAATATTTCTACTATAAAACACTTATTTATTAGTAGTGGGTTAAGGTATGATTTATTAGTCTCTAACCACTCAGAAGAGTACTTAAATACCTTGTGTAAGTATCATATCAGTGGACAATTAAAGATAGCCTCTGAACATACGGTAGATTCAATCTTAAGATTAATGAATAAACCTAGCTTTAAAGTATACGAAAGATTTGGAGAAAAGTTTAAGGAAATAAATAAGAGATTAAATAAAAAGCAATACTTGGTAAATTATTTTATAAGCTCTCACCCTGGTTCAAACTTAGATCAGGCTTTAGAAATAGCTCTTTATTTAAAGAAAAAACATATTCACCCTGAGCAAATTCAAGATTTTATTCCTTTACCTCTGACTATCTCTGGATGTATGTATTATACCAAAAAACATCCTTTAACTGGTGAAAAGGTTTATGTAGCCAAAGAGATTAAAGAAAAGATGATGCAAAGAGCTCTTATTCAATATTATCAGCCTAAAAATAAAAGATTAGTTTTAAAAGCTTTGAAGAATTTAAATAAGTTAAATCTCCAAAAAGTCTTCTTCCCTTAATAGGCTCCCTGCAACCTTATTGTTTTATCCCTGGTAGATAAATAAAAGAGATTCTTCTGCTACTCCTGTAAGGATATGGGGAAAATAACCTTCAGTAAAGGCAGTATCATTAGGATTTATCGTAAATTCTTTTTCTTCATTATAAAATTTTCCTTTAATTTCTCCTTGGAGACAAAAAACTCCATGTTGCTGCGGATGGATATCATAATTAATGTTACCTCTATCCTTAAGAACTTCAGCTAAAATTATAAAGAAATTAGTCTTATCTTTTTGGGGATGAAAGATAATTTTAGCAGACACTTCATTATAACCAGGAAGATTTTCTTTTGAAATCCAAAAAAGATTCTTGATAATTATACCCTTTTCCATTTCTAAGGAGGGTTCTTTTTCTAATAAAATTAATTCTAATTCTCCGCCTGCCTTTATGAATGCCGAACAATCATAGCCATAACCAGCTATTTCTTCTCTTAAAAGAAATTCTTTTTGATCGTCATAAAATAGACCTTCTCCTTTTAAGACCAAAAAGATTGATTGAAGAGTGGGGTCTAATTTAAAGAGATTATCTTTTTCAATCTTTAATTTACTTAAGATAAAATTAGATTTTGGTGTTTCGTTAAATTTGGAAGAAATGTAGATCTTTTTCCAAGCCTTAGGTTGAACTTCACAAAAGACGGCTTCTTCGTCTTTAGTTACATGATACTTTTTAATAATCTTCTTTTTCCCACAGCTGACCATTAAAAGGAGAGAAAAAATTATAAAAAAACTTAAATATCTCTTTTTAGACAGTGAAATCACCCCCTTAATTTTTTATCTTATCATAAATTAACTTTATCTTCTGGATGATAAGGAGCTTTCAAAAATATTACCTTAATATCTAAAGTGGTGTCGTTAGTAAGATTATGTGTCTCCTGAGGGTTAATCTTAAAGGCGTCCCCTATCTCGGTTCTATAGTTTTTATTACTAATAGTCATCTGGGGAGTTCCTTCGATAATAAAAAAAGTTTCTTCAGTCTCATTATGAAAATGTGCTCCTAAATTAATTGGGGACAGCGCCTATTTATTGAACTTTCTTTGGTCTGCCTATAGGTTTTGCCATTAATATCCGACCCAATAATCCTTCTAATCTTATCCCAAAATTCTTATCACCTGCTGGACGGCCTGTTGATGAACATCTTCGGA
>JAHJRX010000066.1 GCA_018830565.1 bacterium
CATTTCGAAAATGTCCTTTTCTTCCATTTCTCCCTCCTTTTTTGAGGGATATTTTACATCCTTAAACAGGACATTTTCATTTTGCCAGATTAGGACATTTTCATTTTGGTATTACAGGAATTTTTAAACCTTAACCTACATCCTCAATTAACGCCTCTCTTTATTTTAAGTAAGAGATAATGGCTAATAATTTCTTTACTAGATCTATGAATTTTTAAACTTCACCACTATATTCTTAAACCTTAAATCTACGTAATCAACCAAAGCTTCTTTTTGTTTTAGATAAGAGATAATGGCTAATAATTTCTTTACTAGATCTAAGGAAATATCTTGACCAAAATAGATCTTAGTTCCTTGAGATATAGTATAAGCTTCTATTTGAGAAAGACTATTGATATTAAATTCAGAAAATTCATCCAACGAATCAGGGTCAATAGATTTTATCCTATTTATTAACTTAAATGCTTTTTTAACTCCTGGATCTTCTATCTTTCTTTCTAACCTTATTTTAGAAAATTTAACCCCGGTAATAATAGGGTAATCATTATCTTTTCTCTTAGTAAAATTAGATAGAAATACATACCCATCTTTATCTACGCTAATCATTCCATAATCTGTATTAATAAAAGCGATAATTTCTTTTTCGATAACTCTAATGATTAACTTATTAGGCAGCTTTCTCTCAATAATTATCTCTTTAGCTACGGTAAACTGAGTTTGTAGATAACTACTAAGCTCTCTCAAATTAATCTTAAAAATATTAGGACTTTTACTATGTAAGTATTTTTTAAAATATTGATTAACTTTCTTAGAAACCTCTTCTATTAAGACTAACTTATTTATTCCTAAAATAATAGGATCATCAATTGCAAAAAAAGGAGCATTAATAAAATAAAAGTAGACTTTTAATATTAAGGCTAAAAAGACTACTGTGATCATTGAGATCTTAGTAAATCTTTTTAATAAATTAAATTTTAAATTATCTCCCTTATTTATTTTACTTTTTTTTAATAACTTTTGCCCATTGGATCTTTTAGCTAAGCCTTTACTTTGACGCATCTCTTTCTCTTTCAAAGGCATAGCTTAATAAGGTATCTATTAAATCTTCAAAACTCATGTCTATAAAGGCTGCAGCTTTAGGTAACAAGCTAAGCTCCGTTAATCCTGGAATAGTATTGACTTCTAAGATATATAATTGATTGTCCTGGCTGCAGATCATGTCGACTCGAGACATCCCATAACAACCTAAAGATTGATGAACTTGACAAGCTAACTTTTGTGCTTTTGTATATACATCTTCGGCTAAAATAGCAGGAATCTTAAATTCTGTTAATCCTTTAGTATATTTAGCTTCAAAATCATAAAATTTATTCTTAGAAAGAATCTCGATTACCGGTAAAGGAGTTAATTCCTTGCCCCCTATTACTCCTACGGTAAATTCTCTTCCTTTTATATATTCCTCAACCAAGATATCATGATCGTACTTCTTAGCTAACTCATAAGCTGGCAAAAATCCATCTCTCTCTTCAACGATGGAGATTCCAATCGTGGAGCCTTCTCTGGCTGGCTTTACCACCCAAGGAAGACTTAACTTATTTAAATTGACCAGATCATGAGTAGGTTTAGAATTTACCTGGACAAAAGGTGGTGTTAGGATATTATTTTTAATAAAGACTTCTTTGCTCTTGATCTTGTCTATGGCAAAAGCACTTGCTTTTACTCCAGAACCAACATAAGGTATATTTAAGTCTTCTAAGATCCTTTGAATATTTCCATCTTCCCCAAAACGTCCATGAAGAGCAATAAAGGCTACCTCAACTTCTTGGGTAGTCAATTCTTTAGCTATATTTTCATTTACATCAAAAGTTATTGGAGTATAGCCTAATTTCTCAATAGCTTTAATGACTGCCTGGCCGCTCTTTAAAGATATTTCTCTTTCTGAGGAAAAGCCTCCCATTAAGACAGCTACTTTTAAGTCTTTCTTTAAGAAAGCCACCCGTTACCCCCTATTATCTTAATCTCCATTTCTAAGTGGACCCCAAATTGGCTTTGGACTGCTTCTTTAATCTTTTCAATTAAAGATAAAATGTCCCCGGCTTTAGCTTGGCCTATATTTTGAATAAAATTAGCGTGCTGGGTAGAAACTTGGGCCTTCCCTATGGTGTAACCTTTTAAACCTACTTTTTCAATCAGCTCCCCAGCAAAACCTTCTCTCGGATTTTTAAATATACTTCCGGCATTAGGAAAACTTAAAAAAGTTCTCTTTTCTTGGTATTTTTTTACTTTTTCTAAAATTAATTCTTGAGAAGCTCTTTCTAAAGAAAACTCAGCTCCTAAAACTATAGATCCATTTAAACTACTACCTCGGTAAAAAAAATCAATATCTTTATTTTCTAAAGTTACTTCTTCTCCTTTTGAAGTTAAAATTCTGACCTTTTTTGTTACCTCTCCCAGACTACAGTTTGGAATACCAGCATTCATAATGAGCGACCCTCCCACGCTCCCCGGTATTCCAGTAACAAATTCTAAACCAGAAAGATTATGCTTTAAGCTTATCTTTAAAAGCTTACTTAAAGATACACCAGCCCCAGCTTGGATTTCGTTACCAGCTACCGAGACTCTTTTAAAAGAACCAACTAACTTAATGACTACTCCCTTAACCCCTTCATCCTTAATTAAAAGATTGGTCCCATGGCCAATAATAAAATAAGGAATCTTGTTTTCTTTAAGATAATTAACCAGTCCTTTTAACTGGCTGATCTCATCAACAAGAACAATAATATCAGCCTTTCCACCTACTTTAAAAGAAGTCCATTTCTTCATCGACTCATTTAGTTTAATCTTAGCCTTAGTTAAATCATTGATCTCTTGAGCCAAATTTAAATAGTTCATCCTAAAACAACATCCTTATTCTTTAATTCTTTAACTAAATTACTACTTACTTGATAAATATTACCTGCTCCTAAGGTGATAATTAAATCATTAGGCTGAGCTATTTTCTTTAAATATCTAATAATTTCTTCAAAATTAGAAATATACCTTACCTTGTCTTGACCATTTTTTCTGATCTCTTCTACAATTAAAGAAGCCTCAACTCCTTCTATCGGAGCTTCACCAGCCGCATAAATATCAGTAACAATTACTTCATGAGCTAAGTGAAAAGACTTTCCAAATTCTTGATATAAAAATTTAGTGCGGCTAAACCGATGAGGTTGAAAAACAACAATAATACGTCGTTTTACACTTTTAGAGGCTGACTCTAAAGTAGCTTTTATCTCCGTAGGGTGATGGGCATAATCATCTATAATTAAGATACCATTTACATTTCCTTTGATTTGAAATCTTCGCTCCACACTTCGATAACTAGAAAGAGCTTTTTTTATAATTTCATAGCTTATATCTAACTCAAGAGCCATACCAATAGCAGCTAAGGAATTATTAACATATTGCCGACCGGGAACATTAATCCTGATCTGACCTAAATTTTGACCATGATAGACTACTTCAAAATAAGAAGAAAACTCCTTGCTGACTAAGTTAATAGCTTTAACTTGAGCATCAGTCTCTAAGCCATAAGTAATATATCTCCGTTTTATTTCGGGAAGAATACTTCTAATATTGGCATCATCTAAACATAAGACTACCCATCCATAAAAAGGAACTTTATTAATAAAAGAAATAAAAGTTTGTTTTATCTCTTTTAGATCTTGATAGTAGTCTAAGTGTTCGTAATCAATATTAGTTACGATAGCATAAATAGGTAAAAGATTAAGAAAACTTCCATCGCTTTCATCTGCTTCTGCTACAAAGTATTCTCCACCTCCAAACTTAGCATTACTAGCTAAATTATTAAATTTTCCACCAATCACAATCGTAGGATCAAGTCCGGCTTTACTTAATATTAAGGAAATCATAGAAGTAGTAGAGGTTTTGCCGTGAGCTCCTGAAATAGCTATTCCTTTTTTTAATCTCATCAGTTCACCTAACATTTCGGCTCGAGGAATCACTGGAATCTTTAACTCTTTAGCTTTGATAACCTCAATATTATCCTTGGCAATAGCCGTAGAAACAACAATTACATCAGCTTTTTCTACATTATTCTCACTATGACCTAGGTAAATTTTACCTCCTAAAAGTCTTAATCTTTCAATGACTTCAGAATTAACCACATCAGATCCCGAGACTTTTAACCCTAAATTTAATAATACCTCAGCGATACCGCACATTCCAACTCCACCAATACCTACTAAATGAATATTTTGAATATCTGATTTAAACATCTTAACCTTTTTAGCAAACGTTCAGGTGTCAGTAGTCAGCTTTTAATTATTAAGCTGACTACTGACACCTGATGACTGAGCACTATTTTCTGACTGCTAATAGCTGCTGCCTGAATGCTGACAATATTATCTTATGACATTTATGACATTTATAACATTTTTACTACTTCTTTCATTACCTTAACCACATTTTTATTAGCCCTAGGATTAGACAAAGATTTAGATCTTATCATCATCATCCTTAATCTTTCTGGATGAAAATATAAACTAAGTAAGGTTTTAAATAACTTATCTTTATTTAATTCTTCTTCTAAGATGACCTCAGCCGCTCCATTTTCTTTAAGATAAAAAGCATTTTCTTTTTGGTGTTGATAAGCTGAATAAGGATAAGGAATTAAGATCGCTGGTCTTCCATTTAAGGTAATTTCTGCCAAAGTACTTGCTCCAGCCCGACTTATAACTACATCAGCTACTAGATAAGCAGGACCCATATCAAAGATATAAGGCAACAAAGCTACTTTATCTTTTACTATTTCTACCTCTTTCTTAATCTGCTCAAAATTATTAATCCCAGTTACCAAGATCATTTGGAAAGGATAATTATTAAACTCTGAAGATAACAAGACTTGAACTACTACCTCATTTATTGCCTTTGAACCTTGACTACCTCCAAAAACTAAAATGGTAAACTTACCTTCTTTTAAGTTAAATGACTTTAATTTTTCAAGAACTTGTTCTTTTTCTCTTGAAAATAAAAGGTTACTTCGAATGGGATTTCCTGTCACTACTACTTTCTTTTTCGGTAAACGACTATTACTGGGATAAGCAAGACACACTTTTTTAGCTAAATAAGCCAGAATCTTGTTGGTCATCCCCAGCTTTAAATTTTGTTCATGAATAATTATAGGTATTCCTAAAAAATAAGCCGCCATTAAGGCAGGACCACAAGTATAACTTCCAAACCCTACTACTATTTTAGGCTTATGCCTTAAAAGATACTTAAATGATTCTATGAAACTCTTAAAATTCTGGTAAAAAAACTTTATTAAGTATAAAAGACTAATTTTTTGTTTCCATGATAAAGTATCTATCCCTAAGTAATGATAACCTTCTTTACTAATTATCTCTTGGGCCAACTCTTTTAATGGCCCCAGAAAAGATATTTCAACCTTGGGAAAACTTTTCCTTAATTCATAAGCTACCGCCAGGGCTGGGTAGATATGCCCTCCGGTGCTACCAACAACAAAAAGCACTTGCAAAGCAAGACCTCACTTTACACTGTCAGCTAAGAGCTTTCTTATTCTCTTTAGAAATACTAATTAACAGTCCTACTCCTCCCATCGCAGCAACGAGAGAAGATCCTCCAAAGCTAATAAAAGGTAAAGGAACACCGGTAGTTGGGAAGATTCCTGTTACTACACCCATATTTAATAAGGCTTGAATAGAGATTAAAGCGGTAACTCCAAAAGCTAAGTATTTTCCAAATAAGTCAGAAGTAGAAGCTGCAATTCTTAATCCCAACCAAGTAAAAATTACAAAAAAAACAACCACCGACACGGTCCCTAAAAATCCTATCTCTTCCCCAATAATAGAGAAAATAAAATCAGTGTGAGGAGTAGGTAAATAAAATAATTTTTGCTTGCTCTCGCCTAATCCTTTTCCAAAAAGACCTCCTGCGCCTAAAGCTAAGTATGATTGAATAATATGATAACCTCTATCTAATGGGTCTCCCCATGGATTTAAGAAAGCTAAGATTCTTCTTTTTCTATAATCAACGTGATAAACTAAGTTATAAATAAAAGGAAGCATTAACAAAATAGTTCCTAAGATATGGGTAAACCTTGCTCCTCCTATAAAAAGCATGCTAAAGACTACTAATCCAATAATAACCACCGTCCCTAAGCTTCGTTGGAACAAGATTAAGCCAGATAGAATACTTAAAAATAGCAAGATGGGTAAAACCCCTTTTGAAAAGCTGCTCATTGCTTCTTCCTTGCGACTTAAAAAATTAGCTACAAAAATAATGGCTATTAATTTTACAAATTCAAGAGGAGAAAAAGTAAGAAATCCTAATTTAAACCAACGTCTTGCTCCTCCGGCTTCTCGACTAAGTTCAGGAATTAAAGTAATCACTAAGAATATTAATCCTACTATTACTATAGATTTAACTAATTTCTGCATAGCTTTATAATTAATGCTTCCTATTACCAAACATAAGATTATCCCGATAAAGGCACCCCAGAGTTGTTTTTTTAAAAAATAATAACTATCTCCTACCCATTCCTGTGCTAAAATAGCACTGGCACTATACACCATCACCAAGCCAAAGACTGTCAACAAAATGGTTATCAAGAATAGACTTAAATGAGAGTTAATCTTATAATGATAAGGCATCTTGCTTTATCCTTGATTCTAATTTTAAGACCTCTTCTTTGAAGCACTTTCCTCTTTCTTCAAAGTTAGAAAACATATCATAGCTGCTGCATCCCGGAGAAAGTAAGACGATGTCACCTTCTTCCGCTAAGGTATAAGATAAGTTAACAGCTTGAGAAAGATCTTTAACCAAATGAGTCTCGACGCAATCTCCTAATAAATTTTTTATCTTTTCTTTAGCTTCCCCTAATAAGATTATCTTTCTTACCTTCTTGGCTATTAAATCTCGGAGTAAGATGAAATTTCCTTTCTTATCCCTTCCTCCAGCAATTAAGATAATAGGATCGCTAAAACTTTCTAATGCCCTTATCATCGCATCAATATTAGTGGCTTTTGAATCATTAAGATAAGTAACGCCGCTTATCTTTCTTACTTCTTCTAAACGGTGTTCTAAGCCAGAAAAGCTTGAAATAGTTCTCCTTAGGACATTTCGGTTAACATCTAACAAGACAGAAACACCCACTACTGCTAAAACATTTTCTAAATTATGTCTTCCTTTAATCTTAAGATCTTCTATCCCGCAAATAAATTCTTCATCTCCTTTGATATTAGAAATAATCTTATTATCCCAGACATAAATGCCTTCTTTAACTTTAATCTGAGTGCTAAAATAAATAATCTTAGCCGGTGTCTTTAGATCTAAGTTTTTTATTCTAAAATTATCGGCATTTAATAAAATAAAGTCTCCTTTTTGTTGATTTTTAAAGATATTTATCTTAGCTCTGGTATATTCTTCCATATCAAAATATCTATCTAAATGATCCTCGGTAATATTTAATAAAAGGCTAATCTGGGGTCTAAATTTATCGATATTTTCTAATTGAAAACTACTTATCTCGGTAACTAAAATAGCATCTTGATTAAGTCCTTCCACCGCCTTACAAAGAGGGTAACCAATATTTCCTGCCACCACGGTCTTCCTTCCTTCGTTTTTCATAACCTCTCCAATGAAGGTAGTTACCGTAGTTTTACCATTAGTCCCGGTAACCGAGACTAATCTCTGGCCATTCAAAAAACTAAAGGCTAATTCTATTTCGCTGATTATTGGAATATTTAATCTTTTAGCTTCTTTAATGATAGGAATATCTGGATTTATGCCCGGACTGATAACGATTAAATCATTCCCTAACACTCTCTGACTATGAACCCCTACCTCTATTTCAAAATTCCCACTTAGTCCTTCCAGAGATGACTGCTCATTAATTTCGCTAATAAATACTTTGGCTCCAAGTCGATAAAGAAGATTAGCCGCAGCTATGCCGCTCTTACCTAAACCTAAAACTCCTACTTTTTTATCTCTTACTTTCATACTTTATTACTTTCATAATTTTATAATTTATTACTTTCATAATTTATCTCAATTTCAAGGTGCTTAAACTTAAAAGGACAAAGATGATGGCGATAATCCAAAACCGAATGATAATCTTTGACTCTGCCCAACCCTTTTTTTCAAAATGATGATGAAGAGGAGCAATTAAAAATACTCTCTTCTTCCATAGTCTATATGAAACTATTTGAATTAATACCGAGCAAGCTTCCATAACAAACAAGCCTCCTACTATTAAAAGAAGTAACTCATTCTTAATTAAGATAGCTGCTGTCCCCAAAGCTCCTCCTAAGGCTAATGAACCAGTATCACCCATAAAGATATCCGCCGGATGAGCATTAAACCATAAAAACCCTAAACCTGCTCCAATTAAAGCAGCTAAAAAGACAGTTAGTTCTCCTCCTCCCGGTACATAAATAATCTTTAAATACTCGGCTATTTTTATATTTCCTCCTACATAACAAAAACCAGCATAAGCAATCGCGGCAAAGATTACACTACCAATAGCTAACCCATCTAATCCATCAGTTAAATTTACCGCATTAGAAGAACCAACGATTACCAGGACCACAAAAGGTATATAAAGCCACTCTAAGTTTAAAGGAGGCTTATTAAAAAAAGGAATAGCAAGACTTGTTTGAAGCTGGCTACCTACTGGATAATAATAAAAGTACAAAGCTACTGCTAAAGCAATGGCAACTTGACCAATTAACTTTTTTCGAATAATTAACCCTTCAGACTTCTTTTTAACTACCTTTAAGTAATCATCATAAAAACCTAATAAGCCTAAAGAAATAGTCACTAAAAGAATAGCGATAATTAATCGACTGTCCAATCTTGCCCAAAGTAAGGTAGAAACAATTAAGGCTACTAAAATAATAATTCCACCCATAGTGGGGGTACTGGACTTATGAACATGGTTCTCTAAATATTCTTCTCGAATAACTTGAACAACCCTTCTAGATCTTAGTTTTTTAATAATAATTGGCCCTAAAATTAAAGAAATAACTAAAGCCGTTAAAGCAGCATAAGCACTTCTAAAAGTGATATACTTAAATAAGCGAAAGACAGAAGTAACTTTATCGGGATCAAAAAGCCACTGGTAAAATATATAGTAAAACACTTAAGCCTCTTTAATAATCTCTTCCATCTTCATTAATCTTGAACCTTTTACTAAGACACAATCAGTTGGCTTTAAGATTTCTTGAAGGGACAAAATTAGTCTCTCTTTATCCTTAAAATGAAAAATATTTCTCTCTGGAAAATCATTATCTTTAGCTCCTTCTCCTATCTCTCTTCCTAGCTCTCCCAAGGTAAACAAAAGACTTATTTCCCTTTTTTCTGCAATAAGTTTTCCTACTTCTCTATGAAAGCTCAAAGCTTGCTCTCCTAATTCTAACATATCTCCTAAGACCACGATCTTTCTTTTGGCTTTAGAGATACTTAACAAAGTCTCAATAGCTCTTTTTACTGATTCTGGATTGGCATTGTAAGTATCATCAATAAAGACTTTACCCTCTTTTTTGACTAACTTAAACCTTCCCTCTGGATATTTTGTCTCTAATAGTCCTTCTTTAATTAAGGAAAGATCAATCTTAAATAAATAACCTACGGCCAAAGCCAGAGAAGCATTATAGACATTATGAAGTCCTAATCTTTTAATCTTAATTCCCTTAGCTCTTCCTTCGATATCAAAAGAAATTTCACGATCATTTTCTAGTTTAATATTTATCACTCGGTAATCAGCTTGGTTTTTAATACCTACAGTGATAATTCTCTCTTTAAAGATCTTCTTAACTTTAGAGGTATAAGGATCATCGGCGTTTAAGATGGCTATTTTATCTTTAACTAAGTTAAGGAGAAGCTCTATTTTACCTTTAAATACATTTTCTAAGCTCTTAAGATTTTCTAAATGAGTTTGTCCAATATTAGTAATAATACCTATATTAGGCTCTGAAATTTGGGCTAAATTCTCTATCTCTCCTAAATTGCTCATGCCCATCTCTAAAACAATAACCTGATGCAAAGGTGAGACTTTTAATAAAGTAAGAGGAACGCCAATCTCATTATTATAACTCTTCTCACTCTTACATACCTTAAACTTCTTCCCCAGTATCGAAGCGACCATCTCTTTAGTGGTCGTTTTGCCATTACTTCCGGTAATACCGACTAAAGTATTAGGATAACGTTTTCGATTGTAAAGAGCTATTCTACCTAAAGCTTTAACAGTCTGATCTACTTTTATGACTACCTTTTTACAATCAAAAGATTCTATATTTTCAGAAATAATTGCTCCTGCCGCTCCTTTTAAAAAAGCTTCTTGGATAAAATCATGGCCATCGAAATGTTTTCCCTTAATAGCTAAGAATAAACTCCCTTTCTTTATAGCCTTACTATCAGTAGAAATATCATGGATTTGAAGATCTTCTTTTCCAAACTTTAATTCTCCTTTGGTTATCTGAATTATTTCTTTTACCGAGATTAGCTTCATCTTATCTATCTCTTTTTTTGAGACAAAATTTCTTCTTTTACCACCTCATGATCTTTAAAATGAATAGTTTGATCTTTAAGGATCTGATCTTCTTCATGGCCTTTTCCGGCAATGAGAATTAAATCCCCCTCTTTGGCTAATGCTATAGCTTTGGCAATAGCTTTTCTTCTCTCTAAGATAATCTCAAAGTTACTATCTCCATTTAAAAAACCTTTTTTTATATTTAAAGCTATCTCCATAGGGTCCTCTCTCCGAGGATTATCAGAAGTAATAATGGTATAATCACTCAACAAAGAAGCTATCTTGCCCATCATTGGTCTTTTTTCTTTATCTCGATCTCCTCCGCAACCAAAAACAGTAATGAGCTGCTTTGGTTTGAGAGTTTTAGCCGTAGAAAGACTCCAGTGTAAAGCATCAGGAGTATGAGCAAAATCTACGATCACTTTAAAACTACCTTGATAAACAACTTCAAATCTTCCACAAACATTAGTCAGGGCTTCTAATCCTTCCTTTATCTGGGGTAGGCTTACCTCATTGTGTAAAGCTACGGCCGCCGCCGCTAAAGCATTATAAACATTGTACCGACCAATTAGTCTTAAATTTATCCTCTGTCCATTAAGGCTAAAAGAAGGATAACCTTCCTTGTCTATTTTCACTTCCTTAGCTAAAATAAGAGCTTGATTGTTTAAGCCATACTTCATCACCTTAGACTTAGTTTCAGCTAAGATTTTACCACAACACTGGTCATCAACGTTAATAATAGCAACCTTTTCTTGGTCGCTTCCTAGTTGCTTAAATAACTTGATCTTTGAATTAAGATAAGCCGAAAAACTTTGGTGAAAATCTAAATGGTCTTGAGTAATATTAGTAAAAACCGCGCTTTGAAAATTTACTCCCTCTACTCGGCTTAAAGAGAGAGCATGAGAAGATACTTCCATGACACAATAAGTTAACCCATTATTAACCATCTCTTGAAAATAACTCTGCAAAGCTAAGGATGGAGGAGTAGTAAAATTAGCTTTCTCTTCTTTACCACTTCCTATTTGATAAGAGATAGTAGATAGCCGTCCGATCTTAGCGCCAGCTACCTTAAAGATAGACTCTACTAAATAAGCTGTAGTGGTCTTGCCATTAGTTCCAGTAATGCCAATAATCTTTAAATCTTTAGAAGGACAGTTATAATAATTGTTAGCTATTTGAGCTAAGGCTAAACGAGTATCTGGAACTTTGATTAAAGTAACAAAAGAAGGAACTTCCACTACTTCCTCACTTACAATAACTTTGGCTCCTTTCTCTACAGCTTCCTTGACGAAGTTATGGCCATCAAACTTCTCTCCTCTCAAGCAAACAAAGAGAGAATTAAGGGTTACTTGTTGGGAGTGGCAAGTCACCTCTTTAATCTTGGTCTCGAGGTCTCCTTTAAATCTGTCTATTTCTAAACTCAAAATAAGCTTTGATAAGTTCATTTATCTACCCTTAATATAATCATCTCTAACTTATTAGGATTAATTAAATTTAGTCTTTCCGAGGCAATCTTTCTTATTCTTTCCGGAGAATTTAAATTAGCCACCTTGACCTTATGGTAACTTTGCTCGATTTGCAAATCCCTTTTTTCTTTCTCTAAATGAGCAATCTTGTAACCATATGAAGTTATTTGAACATGTTGCCAGACAATAACAAAGATACTTACGGCAAATAAGATAATTAAAGCAAAGTATAAGAAAAACTTACTTCTTGCTTTAGCCATCTTAATTTAAGCCATCTTGATTTACCAGGTCTTGTTCTATGACTAATTCAATGATCTTTTGAAAAGAATGATACTGCAAAGACAAGGCTAAACAAGGCTTGGTCCTCATCTCTTCTTTGATTTGTTCAATTATCTGACTAATTTCTTCTTTTTTCAGCTCATTTTCTTCTTTAACTTCTTTTTCTCTACCTAAAGTTGCCAAATTTAAACTCATCCATGCCTCTTCTGAATTAGGTTCTTGGAAATTAAGGTGAAATAATCCTTGAAACTTTAAATTATAGTTCTTTGAACTATCCGAAATTTAGCGCTTCTGGCTTGAGGATTTAATCTTACCTCTGCCAAAGAAGGAACTAAAGGTTTTTTACTGAGAACTTTAACGATTGGAGGAACTTGCTTTTCCCATTCTTTAAATTTATGCTTGACCACTCGATCTTCTAAGGAATGAAAAGAAATCACTACCATCTTGCCATCTTTAGCTAAAAATGGTCCAGCTTTTTCTAAGGATTCTTCTAAGGAAGAAATTTCATTGTTTACGGCAATGCGAAAGGCTTGAAAAGTTCTAGTGGCGGGGTGAATATTTAGAAAAGAGGGTTTAGGAATAGCTGTCTTAATGACCTTGACTAATTTAAGAGTAGTGTCAATCTTTCCTTCCTTTTGACGAAAAACAACAATTTGCTTAGCAATCTTTTTTGCCCACCTATCTTCTCCATAAGCCCAGATGATTTCAGAAAGTTCTTTTTCAGAAAGATGGTTAATTAAATCGTAAGCTCTTGTTTTTTTATTTTGATCCATTCTCATATCCAAAGGACCTTCTTTCTGAAAACTAAATCCTCTTTCTGCTTCATAAAATTGATAATTCGAGACACCTAAATCATAAACAATGCCATCTACTTTTTTAATATTAAGTCTATCTAAAATCTGATCTATGTTTCTAAAATTATCATAAATGAAAGTAATCTTATCTCCATAAGGGAGGAGCTTTTCTTGGGCAATCTTAATTACTTCCTCGTCTTGATCGATACCAATTACACCCGCTCCTAATTTTAAGAGAGCTTGGCTATGGCCTCCCATGCCTAAGGTACAGTCAATATAAGTTTGACCTGGTCCTGGCTTTAAAAGACTGATAACCTCATTTAACATCACTGGTGTCTGCATCCTCTCCATCTTTTACCACTCTTTTTATAATTTTATAGCCCTAAATTAGTTAAACTTTCAGCTACTTCTTCGTAACTTTGACTGGTTTTCTCCATATACTTCACCCAAATTTCTTTACTCCATATTTCCACAAAATTATTCATACCTACAAAGATAATTTCCTTGTCTATCCGGGCATGCTTCTTAAGACTACCATTTAAGTTAATCCTTCCTTGGCCATCAATAGAAACTTCTACCGCTTCAGAAAAAAGCTTCCTCAAAAAAGAACGACTGTCTTTTTTACTAAAAGAAAGAACACTTTCTGCTTTCTTTAATATCTTTCTCCATTCCTCTTCTGGATACATGGCTAAACAACTATCTAAACCAGAAGTAATATAAAAGTTTTTTATCTCTTTCTCTTTAATAATCTTTCTAAACTTAGAGGGTAGAATCAAGCGACCTTTTTCATCTAAGATATGTTCAAAACAAGAGATAAAGTTGTAATTTTCAGCATCTTTATTCCCTTTTAATTCATTTTGTTCCACTTTGTTCCACTTCACTCCACTAAGTTAGCGTTATGCTATCTTACCCATTTTTTATTGTCAAGTTTTTTTTATTATTTTTTTTAATTTTTTTTATTATTTTAATTTGTGATTAGCTAACTATAGCTATTCCAGGGGTGGCCATAAAAGGGCTAAAGTGTTATAATTAAAAATCTCGGCCGTTCCAACTTTCTCCTGCTGACTAAAAAAGACACAAAAAAACCACAGGAAATATTTCCTGTGGTTTTTTATTTTTTTGGTCTTCTTTAGTTTATCTTACTCTTAGAAAGCAGTACAAACTAATAATTTTAAACCACTAGAATCGCCAGAATTATCAAGATTGTCATCAAGCTCCTGGTTCATGTACTCAAGTTGAACCTTAGTCTGGTCAGCTAACTTGTAGTTAGCGCCTATAGCCATTAAATTAGTGTCATTACCTACCTTAGGATTACTAACTGTATATCGAGCCGCTAGAGAACAAGGAGTATTAGCTATGGCATAGCTTACTTCGCCACCCATATAGTCGGTCTCCACATTAGCAAGTTCTTTGGTAACATAAATACCATTTATCTTTAAGCCCAAGGTAGTTAAGTTGTAAGTAGCATACAGATCCATGATATTATCTTTGTCTTGGGAGTAGTAAGAACCATCTAATGTTAAGTTAGGCATTAACCCACTGGTAGCTACCTTTAAACATAGAGCAGTTTTACCAGTATTAATACCAGTGCGTTGTCCATTGGTGAAAGCTAAGGTGGTGGTAATTTGGTCATTAACCTTATAGTCTAAAGCTAATCCAGCATCTAATCTTCCGCTATCACTACTTATTAAGATATTATCCATATTGTTGGCATTATCGACTGAAACTACTATATTCTCTTCGACCGGAAGGGATAACTGACCTACCTTGACGGTTAAGTTAGGCATTAAATTAGCTATGGAAACCACTGCTTCTCGTATAGAGAAAGTTTCTGCAGGCATAGTGATAGTTTTTGCAGGTATAATGAAAGTGTTTCCACTTATAATGATAATTTCTGCAGGTATAGTGATAGTTCTTTCACCTGGTTTTATTCGAACTTCTACTTTAGTGCTTACATCGCCAACTTGATTGCTAATATTAATATTAGCTCTGGGGCCAGAAAAAGCTATATCTTGATTTATTCCTTCTGGCTCTACCATATCTAAGCCCACTGATAGGTGGCCATTAACAGAAATAGCTCCTTTTACTACTGGTGTCATTAGGGCTATCATCAAAATAGCCACTAAGAAACTTAGTAATTTTTTCATCTCTCCTCCTCTTAATCTTTAAAACTCTTACCTTTGTAATTTATATAAAATTTATATAAAAACCCTACTAAGATAATCACCCTTATCAAGGTTTAGTTTAGTTAAAAATAAACAAATTATTATTAAATCAGTAACCTTCTTATTTAATTTTTAACTACTTGTAGTAGGAATAACTTAGGAAATTTAAGTTACTTATCGACACCTCTCACTTACTTATACTAAGCTAAAAATCACTTTCACTTATTTACCATAATTCAGAGTATTTTGTCAAGAAAAAAATTATTTTTATCTAAATTTCTTACTAATTGTATAAAAAAGTTTAACTTTGATTAAGAAAGACAAATTTAAACTCCTTAAATAATTAAAAATAATATCGGCAAATCTTGATTTTTACTGTAATACCAAAATGAAAATGTCCTAATCTGGCAAAATGAAAATGTCCTGTTTAAGGATGTAAAATATCCCTCAAAAAAGGAGGGAGAAATGGAAGAAAAGGACATTTTCGAAATGAGCAAAAAAGAGTGGGCA
>JAHJRX010000067.1 GCA_018830565.1 bacterium
AGGTGTGATTAAAAAGGCTGAACTAGAATCAAATTAAGTTTCTTTTTAATTCAAACTTTGGGAAAATTCATTAATGTTTCTATGAAAATCGTAGAAATTAGGTTAATCTGTCTTGTAAGTTTTCATAATTAGAATTGCTGGGTCTTTCTTTGGCTCTCTTGTTTTTCTTTTTTTGCTTCTTCTGTTATTCTTCTGAGGTCATTTACTCCCGAAGTAACTGCATTTAGTTTTTCAAAATTACTTTTGGTCTTATTCTTAATAAGATAAGCTAAAGCGGTCTTGCCTACTCCTGGAGGACCAAATAAGATTAAGGAAGTAATTTTATCAGCTAAAATAGCTCGATGCAAAAGCTTCCCTGGGGCTAAAATATGTTTTTGCCCTACAAACTTTTCTAAGGTATGAGGTCGTAGTCGATAAGCTAAAGGAGTATCTTTATCTATCATCATCTTAAATGTTTAGTTAACCAGCTCCAACTGGACATATTTATTTAATAAGACCTTTGTTTCACCATTAAAAAAAGAGATGGTCAATGTTAAAAATCTAACCTCTCATTTTCTCCCAGGGGAAATCCTACCTTAATTCTCGCTCTTGTTCAGGGAAGTCCTCAAAATTACCTTGTTATAACTTGTTATATAGCACTTATTAATGAAATTTTGACATAGAGCAAATTAATTTAACTCCAAACAAGTTTATCTTTTGTTACTCGGTGTTATTTCCTATGTCCGGTTTTCGTTAATAACTACTATAATCCTCTCCTTTAAGAATCTTTGAAAGTCGTGCTACTCTTTGACCTAATTCTCTTCCTGCCATTTGTGCCTCCCTATCAGGCGACCCTACGGTACCAACCCCATAGTGCCCACCTGCAGATATTGGGTCACCAATGACCACCATTCCATGGATAAGCATTGCCTGAAGGATCGAGAGCATTGTTGTCTCCTTTCCACCTGTTGGATGGCCAGATGTGGCAAAGCTTGCTCCGATCTTTCCTTCAAGCTTCCTTCTGATTGTTACACTTCGATCAAACATCTCCTTGACCTCAGAGGACATCCCACCAAAGTAAACAGGTGATCCGACGATGAGACCATCGATGGACAAGAGGTCTTCATTGGTTACCTCACCTGCCCTCTTTACCACGACCTCCATCCCCCTGACCTCATCAGCACCTTTGGCGATCTCCTCAGCCAGGGCTTTAGTGTTGCCACCTTTTGAAGAATAAACAACAAGTATCTTAGCCATGCTATAATCTCCTTTCTATTACAATCTGACCCCCCTGAGGGGTCAGGGGGAATGTTAAAGAATTATAAGGAAAAATAAACACTTGAATTCTTGAACCCTCGAATCCTTGAACCCTTTAGAAAGTTGGATCAACTAAATTGAAGAAATTCCATAGTTTTAAATTAACTCCTTGAGCCTTGCGGCTGAGATTAGAAAGAACACGGTCTCAGACGAGATGGTTGTTCGGACCATTAAAAAGATGGAATTTAGACTATGAAATCCCTTAAGTTCATTGTATAAAAATTTCCTTTTTGCCACGAATTATACAAATTAACACGAATTTTTTAAGATTTTTATTAGTGCTCATTCGTGTCCATTCGTGGCTAAAAATCTTACCCTAAGTTCAAAATTCAAGTTCCTTTTGACCCTAATTTATCCATTTTTGCCCATACCTAAATCTGAGAAACCTTCCCTGAAATAATGGGAGAAGCTACAATAAAGCTTCACCTCTTCCTTGACAACTAATTACCTTTCCTTCACCCCATTATCATGAAGAACTATTCTCCCTGCAAGATTATCATTTTTGATCCCTTTATTATGGTGGACTTTTTCTATCTCTAATTCTTTTAAAAAACAAGAAGGGGTGCTTTCTCGGGTAACTCCATGCCAATTTCGATGTTGAGTATAAGTAAGAAAGAGTCTCTCCTTAGCTCGAGTGATGCCTACATAACAAAGACGACGTTCTTCTTCAAGGCGATCTTCCATTAAAGCATTGAGATGAGGAAATATTCCTTTTTCCATACCCACTAAGAAAACTACTGGAAATTCTAATCCTTTAGCATTATGTAAGGTCATTAAACTTACTTTATCATCTTCTTCTGGCCAGTGATCAATATTTGCAGTAAGTTGAGCTTGGCTTAAAAAAGAAGATAAGTCTTTGTCTTCGCTATTTTCTTCAAATTCTTTCACCATAGAAAAGAACTCTTCTATATTTTCTATCCGTTGCATAGCTTCCTCTTCGATGTACTCTTCTTTTAAATAAAGGATATAATTTGATCGGTGAATAAGCTCTTTTACTAAATTTAAAAGGCTTAATTCTTCTTTTTTAGCCATTAAATATCTGATCAAATTTACAAAGGAATTTATCGCTTCTTTGGTCTTTTCGGAAATAATCTCTATCTTAGTTAAGGCTTCAAAGAAGGTAATATTTTTCTGATCACGAAAAGACTTTATTTTTTCCACTGTCGTCTTACCAATTTTCCTGGAGGGAATATTAATAATTCGTTCTATACTTATCCCATCACTTAAATTTTCTAATATTCTTAAATAAGATAGTAAGTCTTTGATCTCTTTTCTCTGGTAAAAGCTTACTCCACCCACAATAGCATAAGGAAGTCTAGATCTTCTAAAGACATTTTCAAGGGTACGAGATTGAGCATGAACTCGATATAAAACAAGAAACTCATTTTCATTTCTTCCTTCTTTCTTCTTCAGGGCTAAAATTTGAGAGGCGACATATTCTGCTTCTTCATATTCATTTAAAGTCTCAAATACCACCACCGGCTCTCCCTTACCTTTATTTGTCCAAAGAGTCTTATCTTTTCTTTGGGAGTTATGCTTAATTATTTTATTGGCTGCTTTTAAAATATTACTTGTCGAGCGATAATTTTCTTCAAGCTTAACTATCTTTACTCTCGGATAATCTCTCTCAAAATTAAGAAGATGATAAATATCAGCTCCCCGCCATTGGTAAATACATTGATCATCGTCTCCTACCACACAAACATTTTGATATTTCTTAGACAACTGCTTTATCAGCTCATATTGAGCAAAATTAATATCTTGGTATTCGTCCACTAAGATATACTTAAATCTCTCTTGAAGAGTTTCTAGGATCTCTATTCTTTTAGAGAGAAGATAGTTTGCTTCTAAGATTAAATCATCAAAATCAAGAGCTTTATTCTCTGAAAGTCTTTCTTGATAGGCTAAATAGGCATCTTTTACTACTTTATTAAAGTAATGATCTGCTCTAAAATCCGATGGCTTAATTAAATTTTCTTTAGCCTTACTAATATTTGCTAAGATTTTGGCAGGTTTAAACTGTTTTTCATCGACATTTAACTTTTGCAAACAATCCTTAATCAGCTTTAATTGATCGCTTTCATCATAAATTGTAAAGTTTTTTAGGTCTCCATACTCTCTTAAAATACGAACACAACTTGAATGAAAAGTCGATATCCATATTGGTTTAGCTTTTACACCTACTAAGTCAATAACTCGATTCTTCATCTCTTTAGCGGCTTTATTAGTAAAAGTTACGGCTAAGATTTGGTAAGGAGAAATACCTAAATTAACAAGGTGAGTAATGCGGTAAGCAATAACCCTGGTCTTCCCTGAGCCAGCTCCAGCTAAGACTAAAAGAGGACCATCTTGGTAAGTAACCGCTTCGCATTGAGGGGGGTTTAATTCTTTTTTTAGATCTTTTGCTTCAGTAACAGCGGGTCCCATAAGTTTACCTTTAATATCTTGGCCATTAACTGGCACTTAACTTGAAATAAAAAATAGATAGGAGCTTTAATGTCAATCAAGGTTTCAAAGTTTCCTTGACCTTTGCTAATAATTAGATCTGAGGAAAAAAATAATCTTTTTAACTCTTCATCTACCTCATCGAGAGGAAAGCCAATGGAACTTGTTCCAGGGATTATCTCTACATTCTTTAATTTTAACTCTTTTACTTCTTCATAAGTGATATCATTTAAAATAGGAGTATTTTTTACAATTAACTTCACTTCTTTATCGTGTAATTCTTTTATCAATAACCAATCAAAAACAAATTCTCCAGCATTATCAGCAATATATAATATTTTTTCTGCTGAAATTAAATTCTTTCTAAGGCTTTCATATTCAAAGATAATAAATTCCTTGCTTAAGGCTTCATTGATGATCTTCTTTAAATTAAAATTATCTCCAAGACCAAAGTCTATAGAATTTCCAGCAATGGCTAATTTGACACAAGCTCCAAAGGGATCCTTAGTGTCTTCAATTAAACTTTCCAGGTAAGGAAATAAATCCCACCCCTTCTTTTGATATTCATCTTTAACGCTACGGTAAGGATCGTAACAATTTAAGACCCTTTTTACAATTCTGTGAGCCTGAGTAGTAGCTTTTGAAGGCACAAAGACACTAAAAGGAATACTAGAAAGGTACTTCATCACCTCGTTTAAGACTTCCTTTTGCAAGGCTATATTATGGGTGACTAATTTGACCCCTCTTATGACCTGACTAATGATACAAGGAATACATTCAATTGAGGCAATTAATTCTCTTGTCTTTCCCATTAATAACACTACTCTATGGTCTGACTAATAATACAAGGAATACATTTAGTTAAAGTTATCAATTTTTTCTTTTTCCCATTGGCGGTACCACCATATCCATTGATCTGGATAAAGTTTAATATACTCTTCTACTTTCTTCATAAGACAAGAGATTACCTCTTCCAAGGAAATTGCTTTTTGATTAACAGCTATAGGTGGATTGATGATTATTCGATGCTGGTTATTTTCCTCTCGAATATCAAAGGTAGGTAATAATGAAGCCTTATATCGAAGAGCCAAGAAAGCAGCTCCGCGAGGAATGGTGATAAATTTATGAAAAAATTTTACCTTTACTCCTTTTTTAGAAGTGCTTTGGTCCCCAGCTATAACAATTATCTTTCCTTTTTGGAGTAAATTACCCATCTTCTTAGGTGTCTGACTGATAAGCACTTCCACCCCTTTTGTTTTTCTTATCTTATTTATCATTCCGTCGATATATTTATTACTTTGCCTCTTCACGACCACATTCATAGAATAGCCAGCTAAGGCCAAAGTTAAAGAAATTAACTCCCAGTTACCTAAATGAGCGCTAAATATGATTACTCCATTCTTACTTTCTAAAGCTTCTTTAAGGTAACTTAGACCTTCTACCGTTACCTGCTTCTGAATATTCTCTTTATCTGTTTTAGCCAGACGGAAGAATTCTATCAAACTTTTACCAAAGTTTTGGAAAGCCCTATAGGCAATAAGTTTTATTTTCTTTTTGGAATAATCTGAAAAAGCTAAGCTTAGATTTTCAATAGCCTTTTTTCTGTACTTAGGCAGAAAAAAATAAGCCAGCTGCCCTAGTAATCTTCCTAAAAAATAAGAAATACTTAAGGGACAGATCTTAATAATATTTATAGCTACTAAAAATAAGAAATATTCAGTCCAAGACTTAATCATTACTTAGATAGCCTTTTTTATAAATAATGTTATTATAATAAATGTTGTTATAATATCACTTTTTTATAAATAATCTTAATTAAGCAACATCATAAGTTAGTTGAAGTTGAGAAAGTCTATCATAGAGACCTTTCTTAAGGAGTAAATCTTCGTGAGTTCCTACCTCAACTATCTCTCCTTTATCTAAAACGATAATCTTATCACAATTTATGATGGTAGAAAGTCGATGGGCAATAATAATAGTCGTTTGATTCTCCATAATCTTAGTTAAAGATTCTTTGATCAAAGCTTCTGATTCTACATCTAAAGAAGAAGTAGCTTCATCTAAAATCAAGATTTTAGGTTTTCTAACAATTGCTCGGGCGATGGCTAATCTCTGCCTTTGCCCTCCTGATAAATTAAACCCATTTTCTCCAATCAAAGTATTATACCCCAAAGGAAGATCCAGAATAAATTCATGGGCATTAGCAATCTTAGCTGCTTCTATAACTTCCTCCAAAACAGCATCCCTCTTTCCATAAGCAATATTTTCCAAGACTGTTCCACTAAAGAGAATAATTTCTTGAGGAACTACTCCTACCTGCTTTCTTAAATTTTCCATCTTTATTTCTTTGATATTATGGCCATCGACAAAGATTTCTCCCTTAGAAAGTTCATAAAGACGAGATAATAAATTAACTAAGGTAGATTTACCACTTCCCGAAGGACCAACTAAGGCACAAGTTTCTCCTGGATTTATTTCAAAGGTAATATTTTTTAGCACTTCCCTTACCTTATTATAACTAAAAGAGATATTTTGGTACTTAACATAACCTTTGATCCCTGGAAGCTCTTTTGTTTCAGGCAGATCTGCCCTGGTCGCTTCCGTACTTAAAAGCTCACTAATTCTACTTGAAGCCGCGATAGCTTGTTGAAGATTAATATTCATATTAGCTAACTTTTTTAAAGGTTGAGAAGAGGCGCTTAAGTATAAGACAAAAGCAATTAAGTCCCCCGTAGAAAGCTGACCAGAAATTACTTCATACCCGCCATACCAAAGAACTGCAATCACCCCGACCATACACAATAGCTCTACCAGAGGATTTGAAGCTACCATTAACCGGATTCCTTTCATAAGATACTTAAAATAACCCTCATTTTCAGAGATAAACTTATTTTGCTCATACTCTTCTTGACTAAAAAGTTTTACAATAGAGATGCCCATGATTACTTCCTGGAGGACGCGAGTAACATCAGCTACTTTTTCTTGGGTCTTGGTAGCTACTTTCCGCATCCTTTGTCCAAACTTATAAATGGTGAGAACAATTAAAGGGCCAACTATCAAAGAAAGCAAGGTTAATTTCCAGTGAATATAAAAGACAAAGCCTAATGCCCCTATAAATACTATTGGTTCTCGAAGTAAGCCTACCAAGCCACTACTTAAAAAGTTCTGAACTATCATTACATCATTAGTAGCTTTAGAGATTATTTCTCCGGTGTGTTGATGACGATAAAATTTTAAGGGTAGGATAGTTAAATGAGTAAAGATTTGATTCCTAATCTTAAAGATTACTCTTTGCGCTACATATTGCATAATATAATCTTGGCTATATTTAGAAACAGCTAAAACCAAGGCTACTAATAAAGCTACTCCTAAAGTTAAATTTAGTTTAACCAGCTCCTTATTAATTAAAGCTTCCTTAACTAAATCTCTAACTATCCAAGGAATAGCTAAAGTAGCGGCTGAAGCAACTAACATACAACCTAAGGCTAGAAAGATACGGCGCCTATATGGTTTTAGATGGCTTGATAATCTTTTTAGTTCTTTCATTTTTATAACTTGGCTTTTCTTAATATCTCCAAAGTAATTTCTAAGGATTTTAAATTATCTTGTAATTCTTCAAAAGATTGATTCTTGGTTAAGATACATTCTATAAAGTCTTTTAACTCCAGCTTTAAAGGATTATCCCGGTGAACAAAGAGTCGCTCAATAAAGGATTCTTGTTTATATCGAAGCATTTCTCTACTTAGGATATACTTGGAAGAAGCTTGACGATGAATATGTAAATCTTGATTAGCATAATCTAAATAAATATAAGCCTCTTTTTGAGTAATAGCTAAAGTTCTAATCTTGTTTTCTGTAACTCGAGAGGCAGTAATGTTAGCTATACATCCATTCTCAAAAACCATTTGAATATTAGCAATATCTTCATAACTTGAAACCACGCTCTGGGCTGCTACGTTTATATTCTTGACTGGAGAATTTACTAAGTTTAAGACAATATCTACATCATGAATAACCAAGTCCAACACCACTCCAGTATCATTAATTCGACCATTATAAGGACCTAAGCGACGACACTCAATAAAGATAGGATTAGTCACGATATTCTTCAGCTCTCCAACAGCCGCATTAAATCTTTCTACATGGCCTACTTTTAAGATGACCTTTTTGGAGATGGCTAAATCAGTCAGCTCTTGAGCCTGGGATAAATCTTCAGTCATTGGTTTTTCTAAGAGTACATGAACCTTAGCCTTTAAAAATTCTTTAGCTACTTCATAATGGAGATAAGTAGGCACTGCAATAGTTACTGCTTCTACCTGATCTAATATTTTTCTATAATTTGTGTAAGCTTGGACATTATATCTCTTGGCTATTTTATTAACTCTTTCTTCGTCTGGATCAACAACCCCAATTAAATTAACATTGGGAATTTCTGAATAAGTACGAACATGATACTCTCCCATATGACCTGTACCTATTACTCCTACGTTAATCTTTTCCATTACTTCATCCTTTCTAAAAGAAACAGACTTATTTAAGTTTTATGGCTCTTCTATCAAAGCTAAAGCTTCTATCAGGTAGTAATTAGCTTTTTGATAATCTTTTAATAAAGAATACTTAAAAGATAGATCTCTTAATTCTTTAACTTCTAAGAGTAAGGCTGTATTCTTCAGAAACCCGTAAGTTTTTTTATATTGATATAATTTTTCAAAGAGAAGCAACCTGGTTTTATATAAATCTTCTTTAGCTTCATGGATATCTTCTCTCTTATCTATCCTCTTATCTATGTTAGGCTTATCCCGAGGAAGATCTTCATTGGGCATATCTTCAAAAGGAGGAATCTTTTTTACTTCAGGTAAATTTTCTTTGACTAAGATTTTTTCACGCAGACAAGAAGAAGACAAGAAAAAAAGTAAAGATATAAAGAAAAAGGCTAACTTATGGTTCTTCATAAATAGTCTAAAAATGTGGACCAATCATTCTCCTTGACTTTTTAAATCTTCTAAACTTTTTACTTCTTTTTTAGTATTCTGTAGCTATCTTGATGGCTTTTACGGCTAAAGACTTTGATAAGCCTAAATTATCTATAGCTTTTGGATAGTCTTTTTTGGTAAAATAATCATTAGCTTTATTAAAATACTCCTCACTTAAGCTTAAGACCTTTTTTGCTTCTTTTTCATTGCTCAAAACTACCTTCTCTTTGGCTTCTTCAATTAACTCCTTACCTTGGAGGAGTTTTCTTTGAATAACTTGATCGGGACTTTCTTCCTCCATCTTCTTTATGGATAAAAGACCATACTTTAAAGCTTCCTCTATCTCTCTTTCTGCCTCTGAATAATCTTCAGTTACATAAAAAGATAAAAGAGCTTTCTTTTGGATCTCTTCAGCTTTATCTAAATATTCTTTAGCTTCTTTATTTCTTTCTTCCTGATTTAAATCCTTTGCTTCTATTAAGATCTTCTCTAATTGCTTCATCTTGGCAGAAATAGTTTCAAATTTTGATCTCTCTTCGCCTTCTTCTTCTATGCCCATAACTTGGTAAGCAAGATTAGCAGCTTTTCTTATATTTTCTAAAGCTTCTTTAAAATCTTTTCTCTTAAAGGCTTTTAAGGCCATAAGCTCTACCTTCTTAGCATCTCTTATGACATTCTTAATCTTATCGCCACTTATTTTATCGCTACTTGTTTCTGTGATCTTATTTTCTGTTTTAGAAATTAAATCTTCTAATCTAAGTAGTTCAAATTGGGTAGCTTCCTCAATGTCTAACAAATTACTCTGGCTAATATAAAAAAGAGCTTTTTGAGCATAATTAAGACCTTCATTGATATGATACAAAGTCTTTT
Source organism: bacterium (assembly GCA_018830565.1). NCBI lineage: Bacteria > bacterium. Next base: position 9,585 of record JAHJRX010000067.1, read on the forward strand.
CATTCTCGCGCAAAGCTAAAAGGATATTAGCTCTGGTCTTGGATTCCTTAGCTTTCCAGAGCCATTTTTTAATTTTATCGATAGTTTCTTGATCAAGACCTTCTTTTAAGTAATCTTCAATTTTGCAAATCAACTTTTCTAAGTGAGAAATTCTCCAATTTAATTTTTTAGTAAAATTTACAGACCTTTCCGCTACTTGTCTTGCCTTAGCCATTAAGGTAGAGATCTCTTTTAAATCTTCTAATGCTTTGGTAGTTTCATTTTTAGCTAAACTAATGCTGGTCTTGGTGTAAATTTGCTTAGCTTGCCATAATAAGATAAAAGCTTCTTCTTCCCCGCTTTCTCTAACGATTAACTCCACTTTTGAAATTTCATTTTGGAGATTATTAACTCTCTCTTCGGTAGTGCTAAAAGTTTTTGATTCTTTTTCGGAAAGATAGATTAACTTGTTAATCAAATAACTACATTGATAAAGATTAGCCGTGGCTTCTTCTAAAAGTTGTTCCTTGACCTGAAGAGAAATATTCTTTTTTAAAACTTCTACTTGTTGTGAAGTCTCTTGAATTTGAGTACTCTTTAAATTTGTTATCTTTTCTTGGGCTTTTAGATAAAGTTCTTCTAAATACTTTAATTCTTTTGAAAACTCCAAAGAAGAAAATGGCTTTATCTTTTCTCCCTTAACCAGCGATAAAGCTTTACTCATTCCCTCCTCTATTTCTAGAATGATCCCCAAAGCTTCTTTGTACTTTTCTTCTCTGATTAAAGAAGGAGCTTCTTTAGATAGGCAATTGGATCTCTTGATAAAGTAAATAGCTCCTTTGTTTTTAGAGGTAGCAATTTCCTGGTAATTGCTTTTTAAAAAATCAGTGGCTTGTCTTAATCTTTTTTCGGTATCTTCTCTTAAATTTAAAAGACTATCCATTTCTTTAATCAAAGAAAAAGCTTCTTTTAGCTGCTTTAGTGAAAGATTATACTCCGTTTCTTGATAAAGGTTTTTAGCTAAAGAATAACTTTTATTAATTTTTTCGTAGAGAGATTTTACTTCTTCTTTATTACTTTGGTCTACTAAAACTTTATTCTTAGCGATGGTCTTTTCTAATTTATTAAGTCTTTTGGGGAGTAATTCTTTGGTGATTACTAAATTAATAGATTTTTGAGCTAAATATAAAGCTTTAGAAATACAAGCATCTGCTTTATCGTGTAAATTATCCTTTAGATATAAATCTACCTCTTTCCTTAAATCTAAAGTTTTTTTTAATAATTCTTGAGTTTCTAAGACTTCACTCGAAGCAACCATCTTTTTTGCTTTCAAGAGAGTATCATCTAGCTTAAAAAGCCTTTCATTAACTTTATCTTTATTAATCTCTTGGCCAAATGCAGCTAAAGGATAAGCTAAAGGGTAAACTAAAAGAATCCATAAGTAAATGACTATCTTTTTATACTTAACAACCATTTCTTCTCTTTTCTAAAAAGGAGATCATATTTCTAAGTAACTCCTCATGTCCTTTTCTTTTCTAAAAAGGAGATCATGCTTTTAGGTAACTCCTCAGGATTAAAAGGAGCATCAATATACAAATCAACCTTTATCTTATGTATTTTTTCAATTTCCGCTCTTTGCCCTCGAGCAGATAAAAGAATAAGAGGAATTTGGCTAAATTGTGGATTAAGTCTGATCTCTCGACAAAGTTTAAAGGTATTTAGAGCATTGTTGGCCATCGCGTCTAAAAGAATCACATCGGGTTGAAAATTACTTAACCCCACTAAAGCCTTGCTATAACTACTGGCAACCTGAGATAGAAAATTATACCCTTCTATGGAGATTAAGATTACAGCAATAATATCAGGATCATTTTCTACAATTAATACTTTGTGTTTAATCTTTAGCTCTTTATCCAAATTATCCAAAAAAGTCTTCCTTTTTATCCTTTACAGAGAAGTAGCTTCCTCAAATGAAAAGATATGTCTCATTCTTTTTCTCTTTTCTTTAGGAAGGCTAAAGATAAATTTATTCCCTTTTCCCGCCACGCTTTCTACCCAAATCTCACCGCGATGGCTTCTAATGATGGCTTTACTCAAAGGCAACCCTAATCCTACCCCAGCGACACCTTTAGCTAAGATAATCTTGGCGGTTTTATGAAATTCAGTAAAGATCCTTCCCGTATCCAAAGGAGAAATGCTCATACTGGTATCACTTACCGAACATAAAATATCATCTTTTCTATCTTCTAAACTTATTGTAATGCTGCCTCCATGAGGTGTAAATTTAATAGCATTCTCAATCAGGTTATTTAAGACTTGCCCGATGCGAACTTTATCCATAAAGACCGGGGGTATTTTCTTTGAAGTTTCGACAGTCAAGGCAAGATGCTTTTCTTTACTTGTCAGAATTAAGTCTTTAACGACCTCATCTACTACCTCTGATAAACTATCTAACTCTAAGATAAGCTCTATCTTGCCCGAAGTAGTCTTAGAAAAATCTAATAAATCATTGATTAATCGAATTAATCTATTGGTACTACGTTCAATAATCCCTACTAACTGCCTTTGTTTTTCATTTAAGCTTTCTTGCTCTCTCGACAAAAGTTCTACTGCTCCTTTTGTAGAGGTTAAGGGAGTTCTTAATTCATGAGATATCTTATCCATAAATTCAGACTTAATCTTTTCTAATTCCATAGCTTGATATAACATCTTAAGTTCTTTATAAGAAAAAGCCACCAGAGAGACGAGAATCAAGAAGAAAGTATTTAAATCGGCCATAAAAGAACAGATGAATTGATTAACATTAACCCGATGATTAGTAAGATCGGGAAGGGTCTTTAAAATAAGAGACGAGCTGTAAATAAATAAAAAGATGACTAAAGTTGTTATTAGCCATTGAAAATAAAGCCAAGCAGGTGTTTTTTCTTCTATTCTTAGCTTTAAAATAAAGGAGATAGTAAGACCACTAAAGATTAAGATAAAAAAAGAAAAGATTCCGCTTGAGATTAAAATAAGACTTTCCATTCTTAAAAACCAACCAACTTTAAAAACTACCTTTACTTTAGATATATTTTATAGACGCCTCTAAACAATAAAATTACACCTATTAAAGCTACAAAGTATTCTATGCTTAAAAGATAAGCATAGAATATTCCCTCTTTAAAAGTATAGCTTAAAATGGTCCCTCCAAAAGAGATCCCTCCCCAAATAATAAAGGTGACTAAACTTCCCTTAAAGTATTTCCACTCCTCATATGAGATTATCTCCTCATTCTTTAAAGAAATAAGTAAACGAAAGAGGGCAAAGATAAAAAAAAGAAAAGCTATGATTTTAATAAAAGTCATAAATTATACCTTTTAGATTTATAATAGTTATCGAAAAATAGACATCAGGAAATAATATCGAACAATAAAAGTAGCTAAATTAATTTGCCATAGGTCAAAATTTCATTAGTTAATAGGTAATAGATCTTCCTTAACTTATCCAAACTTTACCTTAAATAAGGACTTTTGTCAAGATTGATATTATAGCAATCAGCAATTCTAATTATAAGATTTTACAAAACAGATTAACCTAATTTTTACGATTTTCATAGAAACATTAATGAATTTTCCTAAAGCTTGAATTAAAAAGAAACCTAAACTAATCGGCAAAGGGACATATTGTCTTAAATTACCTATAAAATAAAAAGAAATTTTCATAATTAGAATTGCTGGATTTTACTTACTTGACAATGTTATTTCACTTTGTTATTATTAACATAAGTAAATGTGCCCACATAGCTCAGTTGGCAGAGCGCGTCCTTGGTAAGGATGAGGTCAGCGGTTCAATCCCGCTTGTGGGCTCCAATATTCTTTTTGGAGGTAATCCTTATGGCTAAGAAAAAATTTGAAAGAACTAAACCCCATCTTAATGTGGGAACAATTGGACATATCGATCATGGTAAAACTACCCTCACTTCTACCATCACTAATATCCTATCTAAAAAAGGATTA
>JAHJRX010000068.1 GCA_018830565.1 bacterium
AAGAAAGGTGCATATTCTTCCATTGGATCACCCTTGGAGGAAGTTTAAAATAAACCCATATAAAAGATCATTTTTATCTAATACAAAATAGGACATTTCTATTTAACGGAAAACAGGACATTTTCATTTTGCTGTTACACCCCAGAAATAGATTTTGAAAAAAAGCTCAAAGTTGTATAAGATTTTCTTAGGCAAATTCTCTTGAAAACACTAAAGAAACAGTAGAAAAGTTAAAGAAATGTCTTACCTGATAGCTGATGGCTGAGTGCTTACTAAAAGTTTATAAAGTCAGGAGGTGAAAATGCTTAAAGTAAAAGATGAAACATTTCAAAAACAAATTAGTTTATTATATAAATACCAACAAGAACATCTTCTTAAGTGGTGGGAAGAGTTAAATGAGGTCGAAAAAGAGGAATTTTCTAATCAAATTCTCAAGATAGATCTTCCTTTAATTGATGAGTTAATTAAAGAGCATCTTCTTAAACCAGAAAAAGAGGATGTTTTTGAAAAAAAAGAATTATTACCTCCAGAAATAATACCTGTTCCTATTACAGGAGAAGATTTAGATAAAGAAAGAGAGGCTAAAACGATTGGAGAACTGGCTCTTAAAAATGGAGAAGTAGGCTGCTTCTTGGTAGCAGGGGGGCAAAGCACCCGTTTAGGTTATGATGCGCCTAAAGGAATTTATCCCATTGGTCCTGTTACCGATAGAACTCTTTTTCAAATTCATGCCGAAAAGATAAAAGCTTTATCTGAAAGGTATAGTGTAAAAATTCCTTGGTATATTATGACCAGTAAATATAATCACGAGCAGACCGTGAAGTTTTTTAAAATGTATCAATTTTTTGGTCTGCCTTCCGAAGATGTAAAATTTGTAGTTCAAGGAATGATGCCAGCGGTGGATATAAAAGGAAAGATGATTTTGGAGAGAAAGAATCAGATCTTTGAAAATCCTAACGGGCATGGAGGAACTATTTTGGCGATAAGAGACAGTCATTATTTAGAAGATATGAAGAGCAGGGGAGTTAAGTATTTATTTTACTTTCAGGTAGATAATGCTTTTTTAAAGATTGCCGACCCTATATTTATTGGGCATCACATCTTAAATAAATCTTCCATGTCAGCTAAGGTAGTGGCTAAAAAATATCCCGAAGAGAAGATTGGCTTAGTAGGTTACATTAATGGAAAGTTAGGGGTAATAGAGTATAGCGAACTTACCAAAGAAGAAGTTTACACTAAAAATGAAGATGGTTCTTTAAAATTTAACGCGGGAAGCCCGGCTATTCATATTTTAAGTATAAGTTTTATTGAAGATATTCTTAATAAGAAAGCTAAGTTAAAATATCATAAAGCTTTTAAAGAGATGCCTTATTTAAACGAAGAGGGTAAAACAGTTACTGCTATCAAACCTAATGGTTATAAATTTGAAACCTTTATCTTTGATCTATTTCCAGAAGCAAAAAATGTTACTTTGATGGAAGTAAGTAGATTTGAAGAATTTTCCCCCTTGAAGAATAAAGAAGGAGAAAATTCGCCTTTAGAAGTTAAGAAGAATTTAACTAAACTTTATGCCAGTTGGATAAAAGATAGCGGTATAAAAATACCCTCGGATAAGGAAGGAAATATTAAAGGCTTTATCGAAGTAAGTCCTTTATATGCCTTAGATCAAGAAGAGTTTGTAAAAAAAGCCAAAGGAAGATCGTTTCAAAGAATTTGGAAGTAGCAAGATTAAGGTAAGTATTTAAGTTAGCTGTAAAGCAGATCTTACTTCAGCCATTGTTTTTTGAGCTACTTGAGAAGCTTCTTCTTTTCCTTTTTCTAATATCTTTTCTATCTCGGAGTGGTTCTTTTCGTAAAATAACCTTCTTTCGTGAATTTCTTTTAAGTCTTCAAGAATAGTTAAAGATAACCATTCTTTACATTTGACACAAGGTAACTTTCCTTCCTTGCATTCTTCTTCAATCTTATATTTTTTAAAATAAGAAGAAAAACTTTGGAATAAAGCAAAGACACTACAAATATCAGGATGCCCTTTATCTGAGATTCTAATTCTAGCTGGATCAGTAATCATGCTCTTTATCTTTTTAACAATCGTCTCTTTCTGGTCACTTAGGTAAAGGCAATTCTGATAACTTTTACTCATTTTTCTTCCATCCGTTCCTACTAATTTTGGAAAGTTAGTCAACATTTGTTGAGGAATAGGAAATACCTTCTGGTATAAGTTATTAAATCTTCTGGCAATTTCTCTAGTTAATTCTATGTGAGGAAGTTGATCTTCGCCTACAGGAATTAAATTACTCTTGTATAATAAAATGTCGGCCGCTTGCAAGACAGGATAACCTAAAAATCCATAAGTAAAGATGTCTTCTTTCTTAAGTTCCCTTATTTGTTCTTTATAAGTAGGATTCCTAAATAACCAGGGCAGGGGAGTGATATTAGAGAGAAGCAAACAAAGCTCGGCATGTTCTAAAACTTGAGATTGTCTAAATATTACCGATTTTTCAGGACTTATACCTACGCTTAACCAGTCAATAACCATTTGCAGAATATTTTCCTTAATTTCTTGACGGTGTTCGTAGTTGGTAGTAAGAGCATGCCAGTCAGCCACCATATAAAAACAATGATACTTATCTTGAAGTTCTACCCACATCTTCAAAGCACCTAACAAATTTCCAAGATGAAGTCGACCGGTAGGTCTCATTCCACTAAGGACAAGGTCTTTATTTGCCAATTATTTCTCCTCCCACCAGGATAGAAGACAATCTTACTACCAAAGGCCAAATTACCTTAGTTAAGAGTCCAAAATAAAGCAATATAAAGAGAAGAATAATTCCATAAGGTTCTAATTTGCTATACCTAAACATATATTTCCAAGAAAATAACCCACTTATTATTTTAGAGCCATCTAAAGGGGGAATAGGAATCATATTAAAGACAGCCAGGATGAGATTAATTATTAATCCATTAAAACATAAATTACCTAAAAAGGAATGCCAGTCAAAGATATTTAGTCTTAAAAAAACTGCAAATATAATGGCCATTAAAATATTGACTAAAGGTCCGGCTAGAGCTACATAGATTATATCTCTTTTAGGGTGCCTTAAGTTATTAATATTTACCGGCACCGGTTTTGCCCAACCTAATATTACTGGAGCACCAATTAAAATTAAGGTTAGTGGCAAGATGATCGATCCTACTAAATCTAAATGGACTAAAGGATTAATCGTCAATCTTCCTTCATCAAAAGCAGTAAAGTCACCATGAAGAAAAGCTATATAACCATGGGCTACCTCATGTACTATTACCGCTGCCATAAAGATACCCAAAGAAATAAAAAAAGTAGTTATCTCCATGAAATCTCCAATTCTTAGACAATAAAATAACGAAAAATTTACTAAAAATTTACATAATTGTCAAGGACATACTTTATTTCTTCTTCTTTTTTACTAAGGCTTCCTTCTAATTTTTCCAACAAGATAGAGTGAATAATTTTAGAATAAAGCGGACCGGGTTTGACACCTAATTTTTTTAGATCTTCTCCATTTAATAGGGGTTTTATATTTTGGAGGTTAGCTAAAAAAGACATCACTCTCTTTTTAGCTAAAAGACTCTTTTCTTTGTAATATAAAAATTCTATCTTAGCTAAGATAAAGAAGATCGTTTCAAAAGTTACTTTAGTTAAATTATGGTACAAATAAGTATTTAATAATTTTTCCTCTGCCGTGGTAAGGATATCTATTAGCTTGTCTTCTATTTCCTTGGTCTTTTTAATAATGATGGTTTCTTTTTTGGTAAATTTAAACCTTTTTATAATTTCATTAAGTTGGTAATCATTTAAATCATCTATTAAAGCTAAAAAATTTATTAACCAAACCTTTAATTTATTACTTACCAGAACAATTTCAAAGTCAAATCTTATCTTATTGATTATTTCCAATAAGCTATTTAGTTTATGATCAGCTTTTATTTGAGAATGAATAAAGCTTAAAAGTTGAAGTTTTTCTAAGTGTTTAATGGCTTTAAAAGGCTTATCTTCGTTTAAGATTAAGATAATTTCATCCTTAACTCTTTGAGGACTCAAAAGAGCAGATAAATTTTCTCTAATTGCTTTCCTGATAAAGTTTTCTGTAGCCTCTTCAATCTGAAAATTAAGTCTTTTTTCAAGACGAATAGCTCTAAATATCCGTGTCGGATCATCTATAAAACTAAGACTATGAAGAATTCTAATCTTTTTTCTATCTAAGTCTCTCTTTCCTCCAAAAAAGTCAATTAAATTACCATAATAAGGAGCATTAAGTTGAATAGCCATAGCATTTATGGTAAAATCTCTTCTTTTTAAATCTTCTTTAATCAAGCCTTTCTTTATTTTAGGTAAAGCAGCTGGATATTCGTAGTCTTCAACTCTGGTGGTAGCAATATCTAATTTAAAGTCACCGGGAAGGGTAATCACCGCCGTGTTAAATTTTTGATGAGCATTTACCCGGGCCTTAAAGTAAGAAGCAAATTTATAAGCAAAATTTATTCCATCGCCTTCAATGACAATGTCTAAATCATAATTTTCTACTCCCAACAAAAAATCTCTTACAAATCCACCTGCAATATAAGCATTATAATTCATTTCATTAGCCATTTCCCCAATTTTTTTAAGTAAGCTTAAAATGCTATAAGATACCTTTTTTTCCATTAAATCTTTTAGATTATCTTTATCTGTCTTTTCTTGGAAAAAATCTTTATATTCATAGCTTGCTTTTTTAAGAATATCTATGATCCTTTCTTTATTAATTAAACCACATAATTTGCCATTTTCAACTACAGGTAAATTTGAAATATTGTAATCTATTAAGAACATCTTGATCTTTCTTAAGGAAGTCTTTTTGTTAATCATTACCACATTTTTATAAGTATATCCTGAGACCTTACTTCTCTTTAAGCCAAATTCATAAGCTCCAATAATATCTTGGCAGCTAACTAATCCTAAAAGATTCCTTTCTTTATCCACGACAGGCAAAATGCTCTCTTTGATATTTTTAGTCTTCTGAAAAGCTTTAGCTATTGGATCTTCCGTCTTTACTGTCCTAACCTTCTTTTTTAAGAAATCTGTAGCTACCCACTCCGAAGTGATCTCTTTTTTTAGATATCTTATTAATCTTCTTTTTACTTCCCTAAGTGATAATTCATAGAGAGTAGCTGAAGCAGCGCTTTTATGGCCTCCTCCTTCAAAATAAGAGAGGATCTTATTTAGATCAACTTTTTTCAGCCTACTCCGGGCTATTAAGTATATTTTTTTACTAATTTGAACAATTAAGAATAATAGCTTTATCTTTTCCATATCCATTATTTTATGAGCTAAGGTGGCCAATTCACTGGGATAGACTTTTCTTGAAACAGTAACTATAAAGACTTCTTCATCATTAATCACATATTTCTTTATCTTTTTGATTAAATCATTTAACAAAGAGACTTGTTCTTTGTTTAATTCTTGTTTTAGAAAATTTGAGATTAGATTTAAGTTTGCTCCATGCTTTAAGAGATAAGTGAGCATCTCTACGTCAGTCTGAGTAGTGGTAAGGTAAGTTAAAGACCCGGTGTCTTCATATATTCCTAAAGCCATAATGCTAGCTTCTAAAGGGGTTATAGTTAATCCTTTCTTTTTAATAAGACTTAACAATATAGTTACCGTAGAACCCAAGGAAACTACTCTATGGACTTTACCTTTAATATCTTTTTCTTGTGAAGGGTGGTGATCGTAAATATGTATTTCTAGATCTTTTTTAGTTAAAAGTTTTTTAAATTTTCCAATTCGATTAGGTAATCTGGTATCAACAATAATAAGTTTGGTGATTTCTTCTAAATTTATCCCTCGAGGCTTTAAGAGGGGAATACTATGAGGAAATAGCTCTAAAAATTTTCGAACATCATATTCAGTGGAGCCAGGAAGAACCAGACTTGCTTTGGGGTATAATTTAGAAGCCGCAATTAGGCTAGCTAAAGCATCGAAATCAGCATTAACATGGGTAATAATAACTTCCATTTATCCTCGAGGATGATAACGTCGGTGGATCTCTTTCATTTTTTCTTGATTGATGTGGGTATAAATTTGAGTGGTACTGATATCGGAATGGCCTAAAAGCTCTTGAACCGTCCTTAAATCAGCATTATTAGAGAGAAGATGAGTAGCAAAAGAATGTCGTAAGATATGAGGGCTAATATTTTTACTTAGCTTGGCCTTTTGGGCATATTGTTTTGTAATCTTCCAAAATCCTTGCCGAGTAAATGTTTTTCCTGCAACCGTGACAAATAAGAGATAATTACAAAGGTTGTTCTTGATCAGAATTTGACGAGGTTCTGATAGGTACTGAGTTAAGTATTTAAGAGCAATTTTTCCTATCGGAATTATTCTTTCTTTAGATCCTTTTCCTAAAACTTTTACCAAACCTACCTCTAAGTTTAAATTTCTTATATCTATAGAGATTAACTCTGAGACCCTTACGCCGGTAGCATATAAAGTTTCTAACATCGCTTTATCTCTAATCCCGATAAGGGTAGTTACATTAGGTTGATCAAGTAATCTTTCTACCTCTTCTTGAGTCAGATACTTAGGTAGTTTGCTTTCAATTTTAGGAGATTCTATAGTTTCAGTGGGGTCATAGGTAGCAATATTCTCCATCATTAAAAACTTAAAAAGGCCTTTCACGGCCACTAATTTACGAACAATACTAGAAGGTGAAATATTGTTCTTCTTTAAACTTAATAAGAAATTAATAATATCAGTAGTCTTTATTTTTTGGAAAGAGTATTGTTCGCTACCTTGGGCAAGAGAATTAATAAATTGCTCAATATCTTTTTGGTAAGCGATGATCGTATTTTTAGCCAGACCTTTTTCAACCAAGAGATAATTTAAGTAATCTTTTAAGTGTTTTTTTAAATCATTGCTCATTTGGAGTTAAATTAATTGGCTCTAAGTTAAATCTCATTAATAACTACTATAGGTGCTATAAGTATGGATTAGAAGCTTTTTCTATTCCTACTTCAGTTAAGGGACCATGTCCTGGATAAATAAAAAGATGATCTTCAAAGACTAAAATTTTTTCCTTAATAGACCTGATAAGAGTATTTAATGATCCGCCATAAAGGTCAACTCTTCCCACAGAAGATGCAAACAAAGTATCACCAGTAAATAAGACTTTATCTCCGGTTTGATTTTTTACCAAGAGAGATATTCCCCCAGGAGAGTGACCGGGAGTATAAAGAATAAGAATATCAAGATCTCCTACTCTTATGGTATCATTATCCTTTAATAGCTGATCTGCTTTAGGCAAGATTATATCTTTTCCCCAAACATAACGTGATAAATTTAAGTTTCCATCTTCCAATGAAGAAGCATCGTCTTTATGGATTAAAACCTTCAAATTATACCGTTCTTTTAATTCTTTATTTCCTTTGATATGGTCAATATGGCCATGGGTATTAATTATATAAATAGGGAAAGTTTCTTTTAATATTTTTTCTATTTCTTTAGTGACTTCACCAGGATCGACAATAAATGACTTTTTAGTCTTTTTACAAATCACTATATAGCAATTAGTAAAAAGCTCTCCTACTTCTATTTTATGAATAATCATCTTTACCTTTAGTTACAGGACTATTATTATGAATATCTATTAACTTTCAATAGCAATAGTTACCGGACCATCGTTATGAATATCGACTAACATTTTAGCTTGAAATATTCCCGTAGAAACTTTGAGTCCTTCTTTTTTAATTTTATCAATAAATTCTAAATAGAGCTTTTCAGCTTTTTCCTTAGGGGCAGCTTTAGTAAAATCAGGTCTTCTTCCTTTTCTACAATCAGCATATAAAGTAAATTGAGAAACCACTAAGATTTCTCCTTTTTCTTCTAAAACAGAATAATTAAATCTTCCTTCCTCATCTTCAAATATCCTTAAATTTATAATCTTATTGATTAAATAATCTACCTCTTTTGAAGAATCATCCATGCTTACCCCTAAAAACACTACTAACCCTCTATTTATTTTAGAAACAAATTTTTCTTCTACCAAAATAGTTGCTTCTCTTACTCTTTGAATTAAAGCTTTCATTTTACCACAGTCTACCGGCAATCATAATCATATTTCGGCCACTATCTTTAGCTTGGTATAAAGCTTGGTCTGCTTCTGATACTAAGCTTTTCTTATTTAAAGCATTGATAGGATAAGTAGCTATGCCACCACTAATAGTCACCTTAATTTGATTCTCTGAGATATCGTAAAATTGTCTTTCGGCTATGCTTTTTCTAATTCTTTCAGCAATTACATAAGCTTGATCAGTGTTACACTTGGGAAAAATAATAACAAACTCTTCGCCTCCATACCTGGCTACCGTATCTTTAGATCTTATATTAAGTTTTAAGATGGAGGCTATTTCTTCTAATACCTTATCTCCGGTAAGATGGCCATAAATATCATTTATCCGTTTAAAGTGGTCAGCATCTATTATTAATAATGATAAGGGGAGATGTAACCAATTAGCTGAATTAATCTCTTTTTCTAATTTTATATCAAGATATCTGCGATTGTAAACTTTAGTTAACTGATCTGAGAAAATTTGTTCTTCTACAGAAGAATAACGATATATCCAAACTACTAAGTAACAAAATAGTATATTCATTATTGGTTGAATAGTAGCCAACCAGACATTTTTTACCTCAAAAAAATAGATACTGGTAATTAAATAAGATAAGACGATGATTAGGACCATGAAGATACTATTCACTAACCTGAGATAAGAAGAGAAAAATCCTGTTAGAGCACCTAAAAAAATGACTATTCCCAAGGTAGCTTTTTGGCTTAAAGGAACTAAAGGCTTTTTATTGAGGATATTATAAATAATATTAGCATGAACTTCTATCCCAGGGTAAACTGGAGAAAAAGGGGTAGAGGAAAGATCGTAAAGGCCAGGAGCAGAAGCGCCAACTAATATGATTTTATCTCTAAAGAATTCCACAGGTATGTCTTCTCTTAAGATAACTTCATAAGGAATGTAACGATAGGAATATGGTGGACCTATATAATTTATGAGCATCTTACCTTCATCGCTAATAGGTATCTTTATATCTTTAATTTTTAAACATTTTTCTTCTGGGATTAATCTTATCTCTTCTTTCTTAGCCTTTAAAAATATTCTGGCTATTTCTAAAGCAAAAGAAGGATAAATATTACTTTTATATTTCATGATTAAAGGCAAGTTTCTTATAATTCCATCGCTATCAGGAGTAATGCTTACATACCCAATACCAGCGCTATTTTTTAACAAAGTAGGTATAGGGAGAGAAGAGGCATTGCTTTCAATAAGTTTAATCAGATGATTATTTTGGTAATTTTTTAAAGTATTATTACAGTTATGCTTTTTAATTAATTCTTCTTTATGATCTTCTTTATAAATTTCTTCTGTGGTTCCTTTTAGTTTTTCTTCTTTTTTTGATAAAATCATAGAATGAACTACATTTCCTGCTTTTAAAGTAGCCTTGGAAATACGCAGATCTTCTTTTAAATCTTGATCTTCCTCAATAAAGAATATATCAAAGCCAATAACCTTAGGATTTCCTTTTTTTAAATAATCTATAATTTTAGCGTGATAAGACCTTGGCCATTGTTGGAATCTCCCTAATTTTTCTAAAGAGTAGTCATTAATATCGACAATAATAATGTCTTCAAAGACAGCATTTTTATCTGGATTAGGAAGGGCAGAACCTCTTAAACGAAACCTTAAGTCTAAAGTCTTTAATTCAAAATCTTCAAAAAGGTAGATATTAGAAGTAATAAAGATTAAGATTATACTGACTAGGCAGCCTAAGCTAATTCCTACAATTCTATAACTGGTTAAAAAATTTAAAGTATACTTAATTTTTAAGAACTTCATTTTCTTGTTTTAAATAAAAAAAGCCAAACAAAAATAACCTGTTTAGCTCTAAGGATTTAATCCAAAAAGAAAGGCAATATTAAAAAAGGATGTTAATTTGTTAATTTAAAGACAACAAACAATTTATGCTTCTTCCATAGAAATACTTCTTTCGTTTTGCAGCCACTCATCAATCTTTTCTTTTTTAAATCTCCAACAGTTACCAACCTTATACGCAGGAATAAGTTTTTTCTTACACATTCTATAAATAGAAGTTTCATGCATTCTAAGATACCTAGCAATCTCTTTTACTGTCATAATAGTTGGTCTTGACTCCTTCATTTATAAATTGCCTCCCTTTAAATAGTCAAATACTCGTACTTAATTTATTATTTTATTTTACTCAACTTTTATCAGTTTATAGCAACTTTTGTCTTACTTTAGCAACTTATGTATTCCTTGTCAAGAATATTATTCTCAGCCATTCTCATTATGGATTATGAAAATTTCTTTTTATTCTATATTGTGTAAACACTAAAAACTTGAGCTTTTGTTCAATAACAAAAGAAATAGAGACCTAAAGAAAGAAAAATTAATTTTTTTTAGGTAAATTTTATTGTATTTTTTTAATTTTATCTTATTTTATATCATTTTCTGTATTTTTTTTCTTGACAAATTATTATTAGTGAGATATTTATAGTTTAATTTAAAAGGAGGGGGTGATAATCTTGTCAAAATACACAGCCTTTAAATACCTATTCTTTATTTCTTCTTTTTTGGTATTTCTGGCATCTTTTCCTATTGTTCCCTTAAATAGTAATTTAAGTCCTATTTTAATAAAATGTTTTAACTGCCTTGATGATAAGTTAGTTATAAAATTTAATAGATTAAATAATAAATTACTTCTTTATGCCGCTATTAATAAAATATTAGTGACCGCTACTGCTTATAGCGCTAGTAAATCTGAATGCGATGATACTCCGTTTATTACTGCCAGTGGTAAAAATGTTCGTTCTAACATTATTGCTGTTAGTCGTGATCTTTATAAAAGCTTACCTTTTGGGAGTAAAGTAAAAATAAATAATAAAATTTATATTGTTGATGATTTAATGAATAAACGTTGGAAGAAAAGAATTGATTTTTTTATGTGGTCAAAAAGTCAAGCTAAAACTTATGGTAATCGTAAGGTCATAATGCAGGTTATGGAAGTTAAAAAGAAGATTTAAGATAACTTAATATAACTTCTGATAATATATATTATGTAAACTAAAAGTTATTTTTTATATTTATTGAGCTATTTCTCTTTCAAGATGGTGTTTTATTAAAGCAACTTCACTTACTATTGGTAAATTGCTTTCAAATAAAGATTTTTCATTTTCTTCATATAAAATAATATCTTGGTCATATGACATTAAACCAAGAATTACCGGGTAGTTAATAAAATTAGAATAAATCATCTTCTTTTGGGTATCATTTAAAATCTTATTTCCCACGATGAAGATCTTATTAATTCCTAAATCCTTAGATAGGCCAATGATACTTTTAGCTGTTTGCAGGCTATGTTTTCCAGGCTCTACTACAATAATAATCGCATCAACAAAATAAGCAGTACCTCTACTTAAATGTTCAATACCTGCTTCCATATCCATAATGATATGGTTTTTTTGCTCAATTAATAGATGAGAAAAGAAGTTTTTTAGAAAATTATTTTCTGGACAGTAACAGCCGCTACCACCTTTTTTTACTTCTCCCATCACCACTAATCTTAAATTTTCAAAGCATTGATAAGAATACTTTTCCAACAAATCGTCAACCTTTGGATTTAGCTTAAAAAAACTTTTTTCTATATTAATCTCCATTCGTTCTTTAATGAGATTTTTTAATTGAGAAATAGGTTTAATCTTACTTGATATCTCGGTTGGACATCCTAAAGCCGAAGCTAAGTTAGAATCGGGATCTGCATCAATAGCCAGTACTCTATCTTCTTGAGCAGCAAACATTCTACATAAAAGTCCAGCAAAGGTTGACTTCCCTACTCCACCTTTGCCAGTAATAGCAATCTTCAAATGAACCTCCTTTAATCCTTTTTTAACAGGCTTGGACCTAATTGTTGTATTCTTTCGGTCATTTCTCTGGCCACCTCAGCAAACTTAGGCCCCATCGAGGCGCTCATATTAAACATCTCCAATCTATTGCCACCAATTCCAATCTCATCTAATAAATTTTTAGCTCGGGCTACCCGACGTTTTGCTTTGATATTGCCATCGATAAAGTGACAATTACCTTCAAGGCACCCGGCGACATACACCCCATCTGCTCCATCCTCAAACGCCTTAAGCAAATAGATAATATCCACCTTGCCGGTGCAGGGCAGTTTAACTATCTTCACATTTGCGGGATAGTCAAGCCTCATCGAACCAGCTAAATCTGCTGCCCCATAGGCACAATAATGACAACAAAAAGCTACAATTTGTGGTTCAAATTGCTCATTCATATCACTACCTCCATTTCAAACATAGCATCTACTTCCGATTCTTTTTAATCTCAGGGATGTAAATTTAGATTGTCAACAATTAAGTATATCTTTTTATCTTAAAAATATCAACAGTTTATCAATCTTCGGCATAATTCTCATTATAAGATTTTACAAGACAGATTCTATTCCAGTGTCAAAAATGAGATACTTATCACTCCAATCAGGTAAGGAATAAATAAACAAGTAAGCGATTTAAATCCCCCTTAATCCCCCTTTATCAAAGGGGGATTAAGGGGGATTCCATGTTGTTTGAGAATATGTTTATAAGCGGAAATCAAAAATCCAGCCGTTCCGCAAGTAGGATCACAAATCGTTTCGTCTTTCTTCGGGTCAACTGCCGCCACAATAAAATCAATAATGTGGCGCGGAGTGCACTTAACCCACTGTTTAAGATTGTTACTTTGCCTAACCATTATTAGCGGGTCATAATGAGAATTGCTGAATCTTCGGCTAAAGCACAACAAAATCAGGCTTATTACCAAGCCTTGCTCTTGCATCGTGATCTATGCGGCTAACCTTGATTTGCTCAAAAATCCCCTTGCTCTTTCATCATCCTTTTGCGGCACTCTCACCGGCAACATACCCGCTTGAGAATGCCGATTGAAGATTATAGCCGCCTGTTCCGCCATCAATATCAATCACTTCACCGCAAAAATAAAGTCCTTTTATCTTCTTTGATTCCATTGTCTTGGGATTAATTTCATTAAGGGCTACTCCCCCCCTGGTTATGATTGCCTCTTCAATGGATCTTGGACCTTTGACCTGCATTTTAAAATCAGAAAGCAGCTCAATTAACCTCTGTCTCTCTCCTTTATCTATCTCGCCACACTTCTTGTCGTCTGCTATTCTCAAAAGCTTTATAAATACTGGTATTGCTTTATTTGGGAGCAAGTGCTTTAGGATGTTCTTAAATTTCATCTTACCATATTCGGTCAGTTCTCGTAGGACTCTTTTCTCAAGTATCTCTTTGGTCAAGGCTGGTTTAAAATTTATTGATAGAGTAACCTTTCCTAATTTAAGCCTTTGGACAATATTATGGCTTAGGGTAAGAATGATTGGACCGGAAAGACCGAAATGGGTGAATAACATCTCCCCAAACATCTTGACAAACTCTTTACCATTTAAGAATCCAGAGACTTCAACATTCTTCAGACTCAAACCCGCCAGCTCCTTGACATAAGATTCTTCTATTTCAAGCGGGACAAGACCCGGAGTAAGAGGAATAATTTTATGTCCCAATTCTTCGGCAAGTTTGTATCCATTGCCCGTTGAGCCTGTCCGCGGATACGACATTCCGCCAGTGGCAATAATCACTGCCTCACACCCAACAATCTCATCTTTTCCCTTCACACCCACAACTTTATTGCCATCCAGCATGACTTTACTCACCCGAAAATTGGTTTTAATTGAGACCTGATTATTTTTAAGATAATTTATAAGGCATTTTACTACATCCCCGGCTTCATTAGATTTGGGAAAAACTCTCTTTCCCCTTTCAACGACTGTGGCCACACCCCTTGATTCAAAGAATTCTATTAGATCGTGATTGAAGAATCTGGCAAAACAGCCATAGAGGAATCTTCCATTTCTACCATAATTCTGAATAAACTCGTCTAATTCAGCCATATTGGTGATATTGCATCGCCCCTTGCCTGTAATTTTCAGTTTATTTCCAAGACTTGGTGTCTTTTCAAGCAAGGTTACTTGACTTCCGCATTCTGCCGCTCTACCAGCAGCCATCATACCCGATGCTCCACCACCAACAACAATTATTCTTCGCATATTTTAGACAAAACCTCTTGTAGTTTTTCTATTGGAAGCCCAACTATGTTTGTAAAGCTACCTTCGTATCTTTCGACAAGGTTTTTACCTAATCCTTGAATACAGCAAGCTCCAGCTTTACCAAGAGGCTCTCCTGAATTTATGTAATCTTCTATCATCTCGTTGCTCAATTTTTTGAGTTGAACCTGGCTCTTGACTGCAAATTTAATTTCCCTACCTTCTTTTATTATTATGTAACAGCAAAATGAAAATGTCCTGTTTTCCGTTAAATAGAAATGTCCTATTTTGTATTAGATAAAAATGATCTTTTATATGGGTTTATTTTAAACTTCCTCCAAGGGTGATCCAATGGAAGAATATGCACCTTTCT
>JAHJRX010000069.1 GCA_018830565.1 bacterium
CTTATGGACCTTATATAACAACAAGTAATATAACGGATGTTATTTATTTTGCTTTTATGATTATAGACTAAATTAACTAGATGCTTATGGACCTTATATAACAACAAGTAATATAACGGATGTTATTTATTTTGCTTTTATAAATATAAATTATAATTAACTAGATGCTTATAGACTAAATCAGGAACTAAATACTTTACAGATTCTTTATGCTTAATCTTTTCTCGAATTCTAGTTGAAGAAATATCTAATCCAGGAATGATTAATTCCTTAATATGTCTTGAGTAACATTCTTCAATCTTTAAGCTATATCCAGGTCGATTAGCGACGATAAAGGTACATAATTTAAATAAACTCTCTACTTCTTTCCAGGTATTTATTTCAGAAATAACATCACATCCTGTGATAAAGTAAATTGTGGTCTCTTCTCCATATATTTTTTTAATTTCTTTAAGGGTGTCTAAGGTATACGATCTTCCTCCTCGCTTAATCTCTATGTCCGAGACTATAAAATCATCATTATCCGAGGTAGCTAAGATAGTCATTAGATAACGATTACTTGAATCTAATAAAGAATCCTCTTCTTTATGAGGAGGAAGAGCCGAAGGAATAAAGATTACCTTATCTAAAGAAAATTTTTCCTTAGCTTGAGAAGCTAAAGAAAGATGTCCGTTATGAATGGGATTAAAGGTTCCTCCTAAAATACCAATCTTCTTCATTTTCTTATCTTTCATTCTCTGATCTGACCATCTCCTAAAACAAAATATTTAAAGGAGGTTAATTCTTCTATTCCCATAGGACCTCGAGCATGTAATTTTTGAGTACTAATTCCTATTTCTGCTCCTAATCCAAACTTGCTACCATCGTTAAATCTGGTAGAAGTATTAATAAATACAGCCGAAGCATCTACTTCTTGAGCAAATCTATAAGCCTTGGAAATAGAATTAGTAATAATACCTTCTGAATGTAAAGAACCATATTTTCTAATATGAGAAATAGCTTCATCTATATCTTTAACTACTTTTACCGCTAAAATTAAACTTAAGTACTCTTCCTGCCAGTCTTCTTCTTTAGCTTCTTTAATACTATTGGCTATCTCTTTAGTTATTGGACATCCTCTAATTTCTACCCCTAATTCTTGAAGATTCTTAATTAAACCCGGTAAAATTTTTCCGGCTATGTCTTTATGGACAAGTAAGGTTTCTATAGCGTTACAAACCCCAGGTCTTTGGACTTTGGCATTAATTGTAACTTTGCTGGCCATTTCTAAGTTTGCTTCTTCGTCAAGGTAAAGATGGCAGTTGCCTTTACCGTGAAAGACCACGGGCACGGTAGCTTCTTTTTTAATAGCTTGAATTAAATTTTCTCCACCGCGGGGAATAATGACATCAAGATATTGGTCAAGTTTAGATAGAATAGTAACTGCTTGATGATCGGTAATTTCTACCATAGAGATAATCTCCAAAGGAAGATTAAAGTCCATCAGAGACTTTTTCAAAACTTTAACCATTGCTTTATTGGAATTAATTGCTTCTTTGCCTCCTCTTAAAATTATCGCATTTCCTGACTTTAAGCAAAGAGAAGCAGCATCAACAGTAACATTTGGTCGAGATTCATAAATAACAGCTATTACTCCTAAAGGAGTTCTAACTTTGCTAATTAATAATCCATTTGGCCTTCTCTTGGTCCAAATATATTCCCCTACCGGATCTGGCCATTGAGCTACCTCTCTCACCCCTTGAACCATATTTTTAATGTTATCTTCGTTGAGAAGAAGTCGATCCATAAAGGCTGGCGAAAGATCCTCTTCTTTAGCCAAAGCTAAATCTTTCTTATTTTCTTCTTGAAGATATTCTATATTTTTCTCTAAATTTAAAGCCATATCCAGGAGCAAGTCTTTCTTGGTTGAAGCAGAAAGCTTAGCGGTGGTATATGAGGCCTCTTTAGCTTTTTTAGCCATCTCTATAATAAGATTTAAAACTTCCATCTTTACCTCAAGACTACCAAATTACTCCTATGGACAACTTCATCGTAATATTTATAACCTAAAACTTCTTTAATTTCAATAGTCTTTTTCCCTAAAATTTTCCTTAGCTCAAGAGAAGAATAATTTATCAACCCTCGAGCAAACTCAACTCCTTCTTTATTAATCACTCTGATGCAATCTCCTTGTTCAAAGTCATCGCAAACCTCAATTACTCCTGAAGGAAGTAAGCTTTTCCCTTTTTCCATAATCACTTGTCTGGCTCCCTCATCTACTTTTATACTTCCCATAGGCGTTAAAGCATAAGCAATCCAACGTTTTCTTCCGGCTAAAGAATCTTCTTTAGCTTTAAATAATGTCCCACTTTTTTCTCCTCTCATTAGCTTATTTAAAATTTGAGGAGTTTTGCCGTTGGCAATAATGGTAGTTATTCCACCCTTTACCGCTCTGCTTGCGGCAGAAAGCTTGGCTAACATTCCTCCGGTGGTTGTTTCTTTTGAAGTTTTCTTGGCCAGACTAAAAATTAAAGGATTAATTTCCTCTACTACTTCTATGACCTCTTTTTGTTTGTTTAATAAACCTTCCACGTCAGTTAAGATAATTAACAAATCTGCTCTAATTAGAATGGCCACTAAAGCACTTAAAATATCATTATCTCCAAACTTTAGTTCTTCTGTAGCGACAGCATCATTTTCATTAACAATAGGAATAACCTGATGCTTTATTAAAGTACTTAAAGCATGGTAAATGTTAATATAGCTTTTTCTTTCACTTAATTCTTTGTGAGTCAATAATACTTGGGCTACTAATTGTTTATTTTCTTGAAAACAAACTTCATAACTATGCATTAAGTAAGATTGACCAATAGAAGCACAAGCTTGTTTTAAAGGAATAGTCTTAGGGCGATTTTTTATATTTAGCTTCTTCATTCCGCAAGCAATGGCTCCAGAAGAGACTAAAACTACTTCTTTTCCTAAGCTATTTAAAGAGACAAGATCACTTACTATGCTTTTTAAGTACGAGAAATTAAGTTCCCCAGTTGGAGAAGTTAAAATACTTGTCCCTACCTTAACAACTACCCTTTTTTTAAAAGGACTATGGATAGTACTCAAACTCCAGATCTCCTATTTTTACCAAATCTCCTTCCACCGCACCCATCTCTCGTAAAGTTATATCAAGGCCCATCTTTTCTACCAAAGGACTATGGATAGTACTCAAACTCCAGATCTC
>JAHJRX010000070.1 GCA_018830565.1 bacterium
CTAATATCCTTCAATTTTATTCTTAATCATCTCATTAATTTTATCTTTAATCATTGCTTAATATTTCCTGAAGTCCAGTCATCGGTAGGATTGAAGTCTAATATCCTTCAATTTTATTCTTAATCATCTCATTAATTTTATTTTTAATCATTGCTTAATATTTCCTGAAGTCCTTCTTCTTTTTCTTTAAGAACTTCTTCTTTTTCTTGATGTTCTTTATCGCAATATTCTGTGGGAACTGTTCCTATGGCAAAAGCTTCTTTAATTTTACGAGGACAAGTTTCCTTGGTCAATTTTCCAGTAGTAGCATCGATGGTAGCAAAACAGATATTATTAGGCACTGAAAAATCTTTCACTGGAGTATCTTTCAAGGCTTTATTTATAAAATCAGCAAATATAGGGCCGGCTATGGCTCCTCCACTCCGCCCACTTCCTAAAGAAATCCTTCCTTTGTCGTAACCTACCCACACTCCAGCTACTAAATCTGGAGTAAATCCAATAAACCAAGCATCAGCATAATCATTAGTTGTTCCTGTCTTCCCAGCTACTGGCCTATTAACACTGTTTCCTACTGAGTAAGCAGCAGTTCCGCTCCTGACCACCTCTTTTAGCATATTGGTCATTATATAAGCAGTCTCTTCTGAAATTACTCTAATCTGAGAAGAAATGTTCTCCTCTAATAAATTACCCTCCTGATCCTCAATATAACGGATAGAAAAAGGTTCTACCTTAATTCCTTGATTAGCAAAAACTCCAAAAGCTACCACCATCTCTATAGGAGTAACCTCAGAGGTTCCTAAAGCTAAAGACATATTGGCTGTAAGATGACTTTTTACGCCCACCCTTTTAGCATAAGCAATTACTTTGGAAACACCAACCTTTTCTAATAATTTCACTGAAGCTACATTAATAGAATGAGCTAAGGCAGTTCTAAGGGTAACTTGTCCATAATACACCCCTTTATAATTTTTCGGAGCCCATTCTTTGTCCCCATATTTATAAACCACCGGAGCATCGTAGATCGTATCTGAAGCTCTAAAATCTGTATCAATAGCCGCTGTATAGACAATAGGTTTAAAGACAGAACCAGCTTGTCTTTTCGCTTGAATAGTTCTATTTAGTTGATTATCTTTAGTAAATCCACTTCCACCTACCATAGCTAAAATATACCCATTTTTTGGATTTGTGGCCAAGAAACATCCTTCGATCCTTTGTCCTCTTACTTGAGCCTTCCATTCTTCATCACTAATTTCAGTAGTAATTTCTGCTCCACTTTCTTGGTTGATTTCCACTTCAGGTTTAAGCTTAGTCCGAGAAAGACCATTAATCCAGGCTAATTTACTAATTAAAGCTTCCGCAGCTGCCCTTTGTATATTTAAATCTAAAGTTGTATAAATTTTAAGACCTTCTTTGTAGATAATATGTCTTTCGTACTTCTTTTCTAACTGTTGGCGGATATATTCGGTAAAATAAGGAGCTTTATTAATAATGGCCTTACTTCTAATCACATCTTCTTTAGATTCTCTTTCCCGTAGCTCTATATTTAAAGTCTTTATAGCTTCTTTAGCTTCATCTTCAGTAATGAACTCTAACTCCAACATTCGGGAAAGAACAAAAGCTTGACGTTTCTTTCCAAGCGAGGGGTTTTTAATAGGAGAATAAGTATTTGGAGCTTTAGGAAGACCAGCTAACAGCGCACTTTCAGCTAAATTTAAATCTTTAGCCTGCTTTCCAAAATACCATAGAGCAGCTGACTCTATTCCATAAGCTCCATGACCAAAGTAAATCTTATTAAGATACCGCTCTAAAATTTCATTCTTGGTATATCTTCTCTCGATATGGAAAGCTAAAAAGATTTCTTGAATCTTCCGAGAAAAAGTACGTTCTGGTGTTAAGAATAAAGCTTTAGCTAATTGTTGGGTAATAGAACTTCCACCTTCTTTAATATGTCCAGCCATTAAATTTTTGTAAAAAGCTCTCATCAATCCCTTTAAATTTACACCCTTATGTTTATAAAAGTCTGCATCTTCAGTGGCAATAACAGCATTGATTAAATGATTAGGAAGAGCCGATAAACTTATAATCTCTCTTCTTTCCTCGCAAAATTCAGCAATAATTTCATTATTAAGGTCATAGACTTTAGTTGGCAACTCCCAATGCTTTGATCCTTTATATTTCTCTAATGGCTCAAGAGTGGGTAAGCTTCGAGAAAGACTAATAATTGTTCCCACACCAATGCTTACCCCTAATAAGAAGAAGAAAGAAGCTGCTATTAAGTTAATCTTCCAGAAATTACTATAATTCCAAGTTATATTTCTTTTTGTATTTTTTTTAATCTTTTTAAACCTTTTTTTAAAAGTATCTTCAATGTAATTCTTGATTTTATCGCACCTATTAATGAAAATTTGACCTAGAGTAAATTAAGTTCCATCATTAGAATTGCTGATTATTTGAAGGGCTATAATTAGGCAGAATCTCTTTGAAGATCTTGATAATATCTTCCTTCTGAGAAGTTTTTTCTAAGGCAGCTAAACTTTGCTTTAATTCTTCTATCTTTATCTTATCTGGAGAAGCTATCATGATCTTTTCATACTTTGTCACCTTGAGATTTTCCTTCTCAGTTAACAATTCTTCAAAAAGCTTTTCTCCTGGACGAAGGCCAATAAACTTAATTTCGATATCTTCTTGAGGAATTAAACCAGAAAGAGTAATTAATTCCTTAGCTAGATCCGTAATCTTTATCTGTTCCCCCATATCTAAAGCAAAGACTTCTCCTCCCTTTCCAAGAAAAGTAGCTTGAATAATTAAAGAAACAGCTTCTGGGATGGTCATGAAATAACGTTTTACTTCAGGGTGAGTAATGGTTACCGGACCTCCCTGTAAAATTTGCTTTTTAAAAAGAGGAACCACGCTTCCATCGCTACCAAGAACATTTCCAAATCTTACCACGATAAATTTTGTCTCACTCTTTACAAAGAGCTGCCTTAATAGTTCAGCTACTCTTTTAGTGGCTCCCATAATACTGGTAGGATTAACGGCTTTATCTGTCGAGATTAAAATAAATTTCTCGGCTTTATATTTATGAGCAACTTCCATTAAATTCTTAGTAACCAAGATGTTATTCTTTACGGCTTCTTCTGGATATCTTTCCATTAGTGGTACATGCTTATAAGCTGCAGCATGGAATATAAGATGAGGAAGAAATTTTTGAAAGATTTTTTCTATTTTTTGATATTCTCTAATATTAACAATTATGGTTTCTAAATTTAAATGAGGATTATCTTTTAAAAGGTCTATCTCTTTAAAGTAGAGATTATTTTCATTGTTATCTAAAATAATGAGTCTTTCTATATTAAATCTGGCTATCTGCTTACATAGTTCACCTCCAATAGAACCAGCTCCTCCGGTAACTAAAATTCTCTTATTTTCTAAAAAAGGCAATATTTCATTAAAATTAATCTTAACTGTTTCACGACCTAACAAATCCGCCGGTAAAACTTCTCGAATTTGATTAATATAAACATCACCGGTAATAATCTCGTAGATTCCAGGAACAATCTTAAAATCAACTTTAGTCTTTTTACATTTTTCAATAATCTTTCTAATGGTCTTTCCCTTAGCGGAAGGAATAGCCATTAAGATTTCTTCAACCTTTTCTTCTAAGCAGATCTTATGAATATCATCACTTGTGCCTAAAACTACTTTACCATAAACTATCTTACCTAACTTTTTAAGATCATCATCAACCAAGCCTACTATTTCTTGGTTTATTTCAGGATGGTTAAGTATTTCAGCTACGACCATCTCTCCCGCTACACCAGCACCTACCACTAAGACTCTCTTTTTCCTTTTTTCTCCCTGCTTATTCGTCAATAAACTAACACCTTTCTTGCTTTATCTTTTTGTCTTTTTTACATCTCATTAAGATATGGTGGCCATGAATAAGGTCTTTCCTGATATCCCGAGATACATTTAAGCTTTCTGACATCATTAATTACTTTAGCTGGATTGCCTACCACCACCGCATAATCAGGAACATCTTTCGTTACTACCGAGCCTGCACCCACTAATGAATTTCTGCCAATAACTACTCCCGGCAAAATAGTAGAATTAGCTCCAATCCGAGCCAAGTCTAAGACCTTAGCTCCTCCTTTGCACTTTAAATAAGTAGGACAAAACATTGGATGGAGATCGTCAGTAAAGACTACATTAGGCCCTACAAAGACATAATCACCAATCTCTACATCTTCCATGAAGCACCCACTATGAATGCGAACATTATTTCCTATCTTATTCTTAAACTCTAAAACGGCATTAGTCCCAATACTTACATTATTTCCAATAATATTATCCTCTCTGATCATGGCCCCATGGCCAGTTTGAAGACCCTCGCCCATAGTACTACCTGCATAGATAGTAGTAAAAGCCCTAATGATAGAATTTGCCCTAATAATTGTCTCTAACTCCCCATCCTTTCTTCCTCGGGGGGGAACTCCAATCATAGAAGGATTTTGAATAATTACCTGATCACCTAAGGTTACATTTTTAAATATCTTGGTCTCCAAAATAATTTCCTCCTTTTTATTTTATTCTACAGTAACACTTTTAGCTAAATTTCGAGGTTGATCTACATCACAACCTCTTTTATCAGCAATATAATAAGCTAATGCCTGTAAAGGAATAATATTTAAGACTGGAATAAGTAATTCACTAGTTTTAGGAATATGCGTCACATGATTAGCTAAGTTTGCAATCTTTTGATCATCACTATTAGCTAAGGCAATCACAATGCCATCCCTGGCCCTTACTTCTTCAATATTACTTATGGTCTTATGATAGACTTTACTTTGAGTAGCTATTACCACAACTGGCATATTTTCGTCAATTAAAGCAATAGGTCCATGCTTCATCTCTCCCGCTGGATAACCTTCCGCATGAATATAAGATATCTCTTTAAGTTTTAAGGCTCCTTCAAGAGCAATAGGATAATTTATCCCCCGTCCCAAAAAGAGAAAATCACTACACTTAAAATATAGTTTTGTATAATTCTTGATCTCTTCCATACTCTTTAAAACATCAACTACATGTTGAGGAAGTCTTCTTAATTCTAAGATTAGCTCCTTAATTTCTTGAGAAGATAACATCTTTCTTCTTCTTCCTAAATAAATAGCTAACATATACAAAACTACTATTTGGGTAGTAAAAGCCTTGGTTGAAGCTACTCCAATCTCTGGACCAGCGTGAGTATAAATCACTCCGTCTGATTCTCGGGTAATAGTACTCCCTAAGACATTACAGATAGAAATAACCTTAGCTTTCTTTTTTTTAGCTTCTCGTAAAGCCGCAATAGAATCTGCTGTCTCCCCTGATTGACTAATGGTAATAAATAAAACTTTATCATTAATGATTGGATTCCGATATCTAAATTCTGAACCAATATCCACTTCTGTAGGAATATTAGCTAATTCCTCTATCATGAATTTTCCTATTAAAGCAGCGTGGTATGAAGTGCCACAAGCTACGATAAAGATCCTGTCTATCTTATTGATATCTTCTTCACTTAAATTTATCTCTTCTAAAAAGACATCATCTTCTTTTAACTTCCCTCTCATGGTATCTTCAATAGCCATGGGTTGTTCGTGGATTTCTTTTAACATAAAATGCTTATAACCACCCTTTTCAGCTAAAACAGGATTCCATTCCACCCGGTGAGAAGTCTTTAGTTTTACCTTTCCCTCTAAATCCATTACCTTAACTTCTTTAGCTTTGATAATGGCTACTTCTTCTTCGTCCAAGAAAATAACCTCTCGGGTATGATTTAAGATAGCTGGAATGTCTGAGGCAATAAAATGTTCCTCTTGGCCTAAGCCAATAATAAGCGGACTTCCTAAACGAGCGGCAATAATGGTATCAGGGCATTGATTATAAATTACTCCTACCGCATAAGCACCTTTTAAAGCTTTTAGGCTTAATAAGACAGCTTTCTCAAAACAACTTATCTTGAGGTATTCTTCAATTAAATGAGCAATAATCTCTGTATCTGTTTCTGAAGTTAAGATATGACCTTTATTCTTTAATTCTTCTCTTAATTCTATATAATTTTCTATAATTCCATTATGAGCAACCACCACTTGATTATAACAGTCAGAATGAGGATGTGCATTTTCATTGCTTGGCCGACCATGGGTAGCCCATCTCGTATGGCCAATACCTATATTACCAGATAGAAGTGATTCTTTAAGAGCTTCCTCCAATCGAAATAACTTTCCTACTGTTTTTACAGTCTTTATCTCTCCTTGATTGAGAACAGATATACCAGCCGAATCATAACCTCGATATTCTAAACGTCTTAAGCCTTCAATCAAGACTTCTTTTGCTTCTCTTTTACCTACATAACCAATAATACCACACATAGCTATATCTTCCTTTGAGTTAAAAAAACCATCTCTTTCACAGCTTGAACCATTCCCACTAATGAAGCTCTGCTTATAATACTATGGCCAATGTTTAACTCTTTAATAAATGGTATTTGGGCAATAGGTCTAACATTTTGATAATTTAAACCATGGCCAGCATTAATCTTTAACTTTAATTTATTAGCTAATTGAACCACCGTTTCAACTCGCTTTAACTCTCTTTCTAGATCTTCTTCCAAGATAGCCTGACTATAAACACCAGTATGAATCTCTATCCCCGCAGCCCCAGTCTTCTTGGCCTTTTTAACCTGCTCTTCTTCTGGATCAATAAAGAGATAAACGATAATCTTCTTTTCTTGAAGGGTTGAAACCACATGGCTTATCTGATCAAAATTCTCTATCACATCTAAACCTCCTTCAGTCGTTAACTCTTCCCTCTTCTCTGGCACTAAAGTAACTTGATCGGGCTTAATAGAAAGAGCCACCTTTGTTATTTCATCAGTCGCAGCCATTTCTAAATTTAGTTTAGTCTTGATTATCTCTCTTAAAAGCCTGACATCTCGATCCTTAATATGGCGCCGATCTTCTCTTAAGTGCACGGTAATCCCAAAACACCCTCCTATTTCAGCTAATACGGCTGCATAAATAGGATCAGGTTCTTTTCCTCCTCTGGCTTCTCTAATAGTCGCAATATGGTCAATATTTACTCCTAATCTCATCTAATCTTCCTTTCTTTGATCATCTTAGAAACTTCTTTAGTTAACCAAAGTACTTTCTCAGCTAAGTCTTCTTCTAAACTCCCTACCCCGCAACTTGGGGTAACTATAAAGTGATCCTTAGTTTCATTATTTAAGATCCCCATTTGAAATAACTTAGCGATACTCTTCTCTAATTTAGTAGTTAAACTTTCTGGATCTTCTTTAATTGCCTCTGAAGAAGAAGGAATAATTCCATAAGCTAAGTAACCTCCTTGATCTAAAAAACTAACTAAATCTTCTTTAAATAAACTAAAGTTCTCTAAGTAGTTATAAGCATCAAAGCTGATGAGATCTACTTTTGACTTACAGAGAATAGACCAATCAGTGTTACCGCAACAATGTACTCCTACTATCCCATCTACTTCTTTAATTAAGTCAATAATTTCATTTAAATTCTTTATCACCTCTTCTTTATTAATACTGGTATAAGCTGAACCTATGGCCGTAAAATAAGGCTCATCAATAAAGATAAGAGGAATGTAACCTTCTTCTTTAATCTTTTTTGCTTGCCAGTATCCTTTCATCCCCAATCCTTTGACAATAGCTGCAAAGATCTCTTGATGGTAATAAATTGCTTTTTTATTTTGATCAGTAACAGTTAAACCAAAACTTACCGGACCTGTAATTTGAGTCTTGACATATCTACTTAAACTTTTACTATTTCTTAACTTATCTAAGACGGTATGAAATCCTATAGAGTATTTTGAAGTAAGAGCAAAATAATCTGCATCTTTCTCTAAAAAAGCTTGGTAAAATCTTTCTAACTCTTGATAATAATCTTTACTTAGATCAAAATAAATTCTTTCTTTATCCAGATCCAAGACCAAACAAGGTAATTTTTCGCTGTACTGAACATACATATTTTCATAAAAACTAAACTTAGGTAGTTGATAACACACTGGGATCTCTTTAAAATTTTCTAAAATAACTTTGCTGGCTTTTCCTATATCTTGATAAGGTAAACTCCCAATAGCTGTAGGTAACATCCTTAAATCATCTTTCACTCTTTTTTTCCTTCTTTAATTACTTTCTTTAATAACTTCTTTAATTAATAAATCTTAATGTCCCGTATACTTATTTATCTTTTTAGATTTATTAAAACCTCTCACCCTTTCAGATTGACCTTCGATATAACCTAACATCTTACCTAAATCACCAGTAACTAAGATTAAAGGTATAGCTAAATATGCTTTTAGTTTAGATAAGAGACATCTTTCTTTTAGATAACCTAAGAAATGTATTCTTCGATAAGGTCGAGCTAAATATAAAAAAGCAAAAAAGCTTAACAATCCCCAAAGATAAGGATGCTTAAATCCTAAGAAGAGAAGTAAAATTCCACTTAGATAAGTAGAATATCTAATCAGATAACGTAGAGGCCATAAATTAGCTTGACCATCACCATAACCATAAAGTCGATACTTCCTAAAAAATTTATATAAAGTTGGTTCCATTTGGTAAGAAACCAGAGCTTCTTTAGCAAAATAAAATTTATATCCTCGGTACTTTAGCTTTAAATCAAAGATTAAGTCTTCTCCTGCGTAATATAGTTCCGGGTATCCTCCTACTAATTCCCAAACCTTTTTTTTAAAAGCTATTGACCGACTAGAAGGATTAAATTTCGCCGGATCTATTTCATAAATAGGATGGTAGATAACCGCCGCCAAGCATTCTTCAAAAAAGCTTTTGATCTCTGGAATATAATATCCACCAGATACATCCCACCTTTCATAATCTTTGATAAAAGGCTCGACTAACTTTCGAAGCCAATCTTTATTTATAAAGTTACAGACATCAACCACAGCAATAATATCTCCCCTGGCCTCCTTAATGGCTATATTTCTTCCCTTAGAAATACCAGTATTTTCTTCTGCGATTAATTTTATCTTTGGATCTTTTTCCATAAATTCTTTAATAATTGAAATAGTGCCATCAGAAGAACCTCCATCTACTAGGACAATCTCTTGGGGTTGAAGACTCTGATTAAGTAAATTTTCTAAGAAAGACCTGATGGAATCTTTTTCATTCTTTAAAGTAGAAATTACCGAAATATTCATAACTTCTTACACTCCAATATATTTCTCAATAACTGCTGAGATGTTTTTAGCTATTTCGGTAATCTCTTCTTGGCTGTCTCCTTCTACCATTACCCTAGCTAAAGGTTCTGTTCCAGAATATCTTACTAAGATCCTCCCTTTATCAGCTATCCTTTTCTCACTCTCCTTGATTATTCTTTCCACCTCGGCTATTTTACTAAATTCAATCCTTTCTCTTACTTTAACATTCACTAATATTTGAGGAAATCGAGTCATAAGAGTAGTAAGTTGTGAAAGTGGTTTACTCTTTTCTAACATTATCTCTATTAATTTTAAAGCTGAAATAATTCCATCTCCCGCAGAGCTAATATCTCGAAAGATAATGTGCCCTGACTGTTCCCCACCAATAAGAGCTTCTTTCTCTATCATCTCTTTTAAGACATAACGATCTCCTACTTTTGTTCTAATAAAATCAATATTTAATTCTTTTAAAGCTTTTTCTAAGCCAAAATTACTCATCTGGGTAATAATTAATAGATTATTTCTAAGCTTATCCTTTTCTTTTAAATAAGCAGCTACCATTAACATCATAAAGTCACCATCCACCACCTTTCCTTTTTCATCAACCGCAATTAAGCGATCACCATCACCATCAAAAGAAAGACCAATATCAGCTTTATGTTTTAAAACTTCTTTACTTACTATTTCAGGATATTGTGAACCACAATTTAAATTAATGTTAGTCCCATTTGGTGAATTATTAATAGGAAAGACTTCACCGCCTAATTCTTTAAAGAGTAAAGGAGCAACTTCACTTGTCGCTCCATGAGCACAATCAATTACTATCTTTAGCTTATTTAAATCTTTTAATTTAGTAATAGATTTTAAGAACTTAAGATAAAGACCAGCAGCATCTTTCATCTCTCCAGCATAACCAATTTCTTTTCCGGTAACTTCTTTTTTCACCTTATCGCTTCTTATTTTATTTTCTATCTCTTCTTCTATCTCTTCTTCTAATTCATCTAAAAGTTTAAGACCATCCTGGCCAATAATTTTAATACCATTATCAGCCATAGGATTATGAGAAGCAGAAATTACCATTCCAGCTCGATAACCTAAACTCTTGGTAAGATAAGCAATCGCTGGAGTAGGCAAAACTCCAACTTTTATACAATTAATACCCCTTGAAGTAAGTCCAGCTACTAAAGCACTTTCTATCATCTGTCCTGAAATTCTAGTATCTCTACCAATAAGTACTCTTGATCTTTCCTTATCTTTAAAGACAATAGCACAAGCTTGGGCTATCTTCAAGACTGTCTCTGGATCCATAGGATAAACATTAGCTACTCCTCTTATGCCATCTGTTCCAAATAACTTATTCATCAGCTTTTATTTCCTTCTTCTCTTTCTTTAATAACTTTTTCTTTTAAAGTAACCTTAATATATTCTGGATAAATCTTCTTGATAAAAATATCTGGGGGTCTTACTATCTCATAAGGAAATAACCGGTAAGTATAGCTACCCGAAGTCTTCTTAGAAAGACTTAAGGATATCCTAAAGTCTGAAGCCTGACAAGACAGGATATTTTCTCTCTCCCCTTGGACAGTAATCAATATTTTATCTTCAGAAGTATGACTAATGGACAAATTATTAGAGATGCCCACATAATTTATAGGAATTTTAAAATTTCTAACTACTCCTTCCTCAGTGCTTACATATATCCAGAGCAATATACCCACGATTATAGAAAAACATTTTAAACCAATATTCTTAAAAAATAACTCTTTTATTTTAAAAACCTTCATTGATCTTACTCATTTAAAATCCCTGATTTGAACTCTTCTTCTTGAAAAGGAGAAGTATATATAAAAACATCTCTAATAAAGTTTCTTCTTTAATATTTTTCATTTAAGACCCTGATTTGAACTCTTCTTCTTGAAAAGGAGAAGTATACAAAGAAAGCATCTCTAATAAAGTTTCTTCTTTAATATTTTTCATTAATTTACCCCCCATCGTTAAAGAGATATAGCCTGTTTCTTCAGAAACAATAATAATTAAAGCATCACTCTCTTCGCTTAATCCTATAGCGGCTCGATGTCTAGTCCCTAAAGTACTAGGTAGATCTGGATTCTGACTTAAGGGAAGTAAGCAACAAGCCGAAGCAATCTGTCCCCCTCTGATAATAATAGCTCCATCATGAAGGGCAGTTCCTGGATGAAAGATAGTCAAGATAAGCTCTACCGAAACTCGACTATCTAATCTTACGCCAGATTCAATATAATTTTTTAAACCCATATTTTTCTCAAAGACAATTAAAGCTCCTATTTTCTCCTTAGCTAAAATTGTAACTGCTCTTACTACTTCTTGAATAAACTCTTCTTCACTCTTAAAGAAGCTTTTTATCCACAATTTCCTTTGTCCCATCTGGGCCAAAGCTTTCCTAACCTCTGGTTGAAAAATAATTACAAAACTTACTAAGCTTATGGTCCAAAAATTTCTCATGATCCAGTAAATAGTATTAATATGGTATTGAGAAGAAATATAAAACAAGACAATTAGGACTAAGAATCCTTTCAAGGTTTGCATGGCCCTTGTTCCTTTAACTAAAACAAATAGCCGATAAACCACAAAGCTAACTATAGAAATATCAACAATATCTATAATACTAATAGAACTTATTAGTTTATACATAATTAAGGTCTAAACTCTAATCCTAATTTTATGGCCTCTACTACTTTTATTACTCTTTTTGTTTCTTTGACATCATGCACCCGAAATAGAGAAGCTCCCTGATAAGTAGAAACAGCTACGGAAGCCATCGTCCCTTCTCTTCTTTCTTCTATCTTTTCTCCTGTTGGAAGACCTAAGACATTAGCCAGAAATGATTTACGAGAAGTTCCTATTGAAATTGGTCTTCCTAAAATCTTAAATTCTTTTAATCTTTTAATAATCTCTAAATTATGAGCTACTGTCTTACCAAATCCAATACCAGGATCTATAATAATCTTGTCTTCTGGAACTCCAAACTTGACCGCTTTATTGATACTTTCTCTTAAATAAGTAATGATCTCTAAGATTAGGTCTTCATATTGAGGATTATATTGCATATTTTCTGGAGTCCCTTTAATATGCATTACAATCACCGGTACCTGGTTTTTAGCCACCACTTCTCCCATCTGGGGATCAAAGTTAAGACCACTAATATCATTGACCATACTTGCTCCTGCAGCAATAGCCTCTTCAGCTACCTTGGCTCTATAAGTATCTATAGAGATAGGAACTTTTATTCGAGAAGAAAGCTCCTCAATGACAGGAATCACCCGACTTAATTCCTCTTGGAAATTTATTTCCTTAGAGCCAGGGCGAGTCGATCTTCCTCCAATATCAATAATATCAACTCCTTCTTCTACCATTTTTAAAGCATGATCGACTG
Organism: bacterium; assembly: GCA_018830565.1. Lineage (NCBI taxonomy): Bacteria > bacterium. The sequence goes on from JAHJRX010000070.1 coordinate 12,641, forward strand.
CTTTTTCTTTTTTTAAGAATTTACCTCCATCTGAAAAAGAATCTGGAGTAACATTTAAGATACCCATCAGATAAGTTCTTTTATTTAAAAAGAGGGTATAATCTCTCCAACTTAAGGTAAAATTTTCTTTTTGATAATTATTAATTGTTTTCTTTAATGTTTGAGCTATTTGAGGAAGTTTAAAATATTGGCCTTCTAATTTAGAAACAAGCTTTTGGTATATCTTTAAGTTTCCTAAAAGCAAAATTTGGTAGTCCTGAGGAAAAAAGTTAAAAATCTTTCTCGGTAAGGCAACGTCTCCTCCCAAGGAAAGCATCTCTTGCTTTAAAATTAAAGCCTCTCTAAGTCCTACTTGAGGTAATTTAAGAACCAGGGATAAAGACTTAGGAGCCATAAGAGAAATTCCTTGATTATCTACCCCTATCTTCTCCATCTCTCTTTGAATATCAAGAATATTATCTAATTCTAAAACTTGAACTTCCATTAGTTCTTACTTGTTTTTAATAATAGCCAAGGCCTCAGCTCTAGTAGCTTCATTTTTAAAAGCTCCTCTCACTGCAGATGTTACCGTAATAGAACCTGGCTTTCTTACTCCTCTCATGGTCATGCAAAGATGTTCTGCTTCTACCATAACTAATACCCCATGTGGTCTTAATACTTTCATCAATAAATCGGCTATCTCGGTAGTAAATCGTTCTTGAAGCTGTAGTCTCTTAGCCGATATTTCTACTACTCTAACTAATTTACTTAGCCCGGTAATTCTCCCTTCTTTAGGTAAATAAGCGACATGTGTTTTTCCATGAAAAGGTAAGAAATGATGTTCACAGATAGAATAAAATGATATATCTTTTACTAAGATCATCTCTTCGTGAGTATCAGGTAAATAAATCTCTAATTCCTTGGCCAAATTTTTATTAATGCCACTAAAAATCTCCTCGTAAGCATCAGCTACTCTCTCGGGAGTCTTGACTAATCCTTTACGATTAGGGTCATCTCCTATCGCTTCAATAATCATGGTTATTGCTTTCTTAATCTTTTCTTTATCCACTTCTTTATCCACTTCTTTATCCACAAATTTATCCCTTTATAAAATCATCACTTACTTTTATTAACCGTTGTAACTTTTCCAAATTATCTGTCTCTAGATAACATCTTACTACTGGCTCGGTTCCTGAAGGCCGAATCATTATCCAGCTACCTTCTTCTAAGATAAACTTAAAACCATCACCCCCAACTTCTTTTACTTTAAGACCAGCAAAATTTAAAGGTGGATTATTCTTTAATCTTCTTAAAACTTTTTCTTTCTCTTCTTCGCTGAGATGATAATTTAACCTTTTATTGATAAAAGTTCCTACTTCTTGGTATAGTTCATTTAATATTTCAGTCAGAGATTTTTTGTTTAAAGCTACCATTTCTGCTACTAATAAACAAGCTAAGATGCCATCTTTCTCTGGAACATGATCTTTTATAGTCAAACCCCCACTCTCTTCTGCTCCAATGACGATCTCTTCTCTCTCCATTACTTCTGCTACATATTTAAAGCCAACTGGCGTCTCAATTATCTTTCTTCCCTGCTTTTTAGCAATCGCATCTACCATATGAGTAGTAGCTACACTTCTTACGGCTACTCCTTGCCATCCTCGAGTCTTTAAAAGATAGTTATAAAGCAAGGAGATTATATAATTAGCACCTATATATCTTCCTCCTTGATCAACGATACCAAAACGATCTGCATCTCCATCTGTAGCTAAACCTAAATGAGCACCACTATCTTTTACTTTCTGGATTAAGGTAGTCACATTTTCTTCTGCTGGTTCTGGGGACAAGCCTCCAAAATAAGGATCTCGAAAATTATGGAGCACTTCTACTTGGCAACCGGCTTTTTTTAATAGATAATCTAAATAACCTTGGCCTGTTCCCCACATATTATCTACAATCAGCTTTAAGTTAGCTTTAGTTATCATCTCTAAATCTACAATTTCTTTTATCCTCTCTAAGTAAGAATTTCGAGGATCTATCATCTCAATAAGTTTTCTTTCTTTTCCTTCTTTTAAAGAAGATAATTGCTTGACTTGGGTTAAATTTAAGATCTTCGCCTTTTCAGTAATCCAATTAGTAGTAGAAGGTAATGCTGGGCCACCATTAGAAGATGAAAATTTAATCCCTTGATATTCAGGAGGATTATGACTAGCGGTAAAGTTAATTCCTCCACTTAACTTTTTTCTTATTACTTCAAAAGAAATAACGGGAGTAGGCACATCCCTACTTGAAAGAAAAACAGGAATATCATTACCAGCTAAGACTAAAGCCGCTACCTCAGCAAATTTCTCCGCCATGAATCGAGTATCATAACCTACTATTATTCCTTTTTGATCTTCTTTCTTTTCTTTCAAGTAATTACTAATAGCTTGAGTAACAATCTTTACCTTGTCAAAAGTAAAATCCTCAGCCATTACTGCTCGCCAACCAGAAGTTCCAAAAGTTATCTCTCCCATAAGTTATTCTCCTATCTATTCTCTTATACTCTCTTATACCAAGCTTTTATACCAAATTACAATTAAAGGGTCATTGCGAGCAAATCAAATCAATCACCTTCTCCGTTGAAATTACTTCGTTGCTTCGCTCCTTGCCATGACAAATAAGTTTATTTTTGAAGGCAACTTAGGATTAAATCATTGCCTTGATCTTTTTACATGTTTATTCGGCTATGACATAAATTAAATATTATTCTTTGAAGGCAACTTAGGATTAAATTATTGCCTTGATCTTTTTACATGTTTATTCGGCTATGACATAAATTAAATATTATTCTTTGAAGGCAACTTAGGATTAAATCATTGCCTTGATCTTTTTACATGTTTATTCGGCTATGACATAAATTAAATATTATTCTTTGAAGGCAACTTAGGATTAAATCATGGCCTTGATCTTATCGATATATTTATAAACTAAGTTCTTAGCGTTCTCCACGGAATTTGATTCTGCATAAATATGAAAAATTTGGCTATCTGAGTCAGGAATTAAGAGAACCCAATCTTCCTGATGGTAGACCTTAATTCCATCAATAAGCTCTACTTTTTCATTCTTAGTAAGTTCAATTAATTCTCGCATTATCCTTCCTTTTGCCTCCCAAGGACAAGGTATCTTCTCGTGAGCAATAAAGAAAGGCGGGATAGAGTCTACTAATTCACTCAACTTGATATTTCTTTTAGCCATAAGCTCTAAAATCTTTATGGCGGTGAACATAGCATCAAAAGCTGGTTGAAATTGAGGAAAGATAAAGCCGCCGGCGCCATTTCCCACCATCATAATATCTTTTTCTTCCATCATTGCCCTTGGGGCAGTTTTGGTCCTTTTTACTTTTTGGACTAACTTTTCTACTACCCGGGTTATATTTACTGGTACAGCGATATTAACTTCGGGACAAGTTTGAGCTAAAAGATAAGAAACCAAGACTAAAGCAAAACTATCAGGTAAAATTCTCCCTTTATTATCCACAATAAAAATACGTTCTGCTTCAAAATCAAACATAAAGCCCAAGTCAGCCTTAAGAGTAATAACAATATTTGATAATTGCTGTAAAAAGACATTAACATCAACTTTGCCTGTTTTTTCTATATCCACATAGGAGTTTATAGTTAAAACTTCACAATTAAGATTACTAACTACAGAAGGAAAGACCACTGAAGCTCCTCCATATCCATAATCTATAACGATCTTAAATCCTCTCTGAGAAATTAAATCATCATTAATCTTGCTCAAGAGCCCTTCCTTGTAATATTCTACCATGCGATATGGAAAAGTAAGTTCTCCTGTTTCTTTAATTTCCGCTCTCCTGAAGTCTTCCCTGAAAAAGAGCTGTTCGATGGCCTTTTCTTTCTTTGAAGATAAATCTAATCCATTAGCATCAAAGAAACTAATTTCTAAATATTCTAGATGATGAGGAGCTCTCTTGACGTGAACACCTCCTTGTTCTTCAGAAGCTCCAATTTGATAACGAGCTACCGGTAAGGGAATAGCTCCTACATCATGAACATTTACGCCGGTAGAAAGAACACCGGACATGAAAGCTCGATTAATCATTCGAGAAGCTTTGTGTTGATCTCTACTCGTAATTATGGTACTGCCTTTAGCAAAAGTAGCCCCATAAGCCGCTCCTAATTTAGAAGCAAATTCCGGGGTAAGTTCTACATTGGCTAATCCTACTACTCCATACTTTCCAAATAAAGATTTGGACCAACGTTCTCCCCAAACCAAGCTACTCATTAAAGTAGCTCCATCTTCAACTATTTTATGGGGCCAGATCTTTACTCCCTCTTTCAAGGAAGCCCCTTTTCCAACTTTACATCCATCACTGACTAAAGCTTTTTCCTCTAAATAAGCATTATCTAATATTTGGGAATTTTTACTGACTATATTTCCCCGAAGTTCTCCATGACGACCAATCTTGACATTATCCCAGATAATACTATTAGTAATACTGGTATTATCTTCTACCACGCAGTTATTTCCTAAGATTACATTCCTTAGCTTTACTTTTTCCCCAATCTTGCATCTTTTGCCAATAATTACTCCTTCTGTATATTCAACGGTCTTAGAAATTTCACATTCTTCATCTATCCAAACTTCTTTTCCAATATAATTTTGTCTTTTCCCTGAAATATTAATATTAATCTTACCTTTAAATATATCAAAACGAGCTTGTTGATATTCTTCTAAATTCCCAATATCTTTCCAATACCCCTGAACTACACACCCATACAACTCTTCCTTTTTACTTAAAAGGAGGGGAAATAAATCTTTACTAAAATCAAACTCTTTATCCTTAGGAATATACTTTAAGACCTCTGGATGTAAAATATATATTCCTGTATTGATGGTATCACTAAAGACTTCACCCCAACTTGGCTTTTCTAAAAATCTTAAAATTTTTCCTCTCTCATCTGTAATTACAATTCCATAAGCAAGAGGATCAGTTACTCGCGTCAAAACAATAGTCGCTAAAGATTTTCTCTCTTGATGAAAAGAAATAATCGTTTCTAAATTAAAATCTGTTAAAACATCTCCACTAATAATGATAAAAGGTTCTTCCTTTAAATATTCTTCAGAGTTTTTAACACTTCCTGCTGTTCCAAAATCTTGGATAGCTGAAACATAGGACATATTTACCCCAAAATTACGGCCATCTTTAAAATAGTCTTGAATAATTTCAGGTTGGTAATAAAGAATAGAAACAATATCAGTAATTCCATAATTCTTAAGAAGTCTAATAATATGTTCCATTACCGGAACATTAACGATAGGCACCATAGGTTTAGGAATATTACAAGTCAGAGGACGTAATCGCGTTCCAAAGCCTCCAGCCATAATTACTCCTTTCATAAATCTTCCCTCCCTTTTAAAATTATTACCATAATTTTATAATTTAAATCTTATTTTCCTTCTCATTGCCTAAGAGATTAGGCAAAATACCAATTCAAAAAACATCTCTTCCTTAGATAACTAACTTGAAGAAGTAGATAAACTAGACAAAGCATTACTTAAATTAGCTATCTCTTCAAGGCTTAACTTTTCTGGCCTTAATTTAGGATTAATATTTAATCCACTTAATAATCTGACTATAAAGTCATGATCGTAATTATTTAAAACCTTAAATTGCTTTAAATTATTTATCACCATTTTCCGCCGTTGGCCAAATAATCCCTTGACTGAATTATAAAAGAATGTTTCATTATTAACAAATACCCTGGGTTTATCTAACATTTCTAAATTAATTATCACCGAATCCACTTTAGGACTTGGAAAAAAACAACTATTTTTAACCAACATCCCTTTTTTGACTAAGGCATGGTATTGAATCATAATAGACAAAATTCCATAATCCTTGCTACCTGGCTTAGCGACTATTCTTTCGCCCACCTCTTTCTGAACCATAATCGTTAAACAAGAAATAAATTCTTTATCTTGAAGTAACTTAAAGATGATCGGAGTAGTAATATAATAAGGTAAATTAGCTACTACTTTTATTCTTTGACCCTTAGGAATAATTAATCTTAAGTCTAATTTGAGAATATCTCCTTCGATAATCTCAATATTTTTAAAACCTTCTAACTGTTTTTTTATTATCTTTACTATCTCTTTATCTATTTCTATCGTTACTACCTTAAAGACTCTTTGGGCTAATAACTTAGTTAAAAAGCCAAACCCCGCCCCTATCTCTAACACCCAATCATCTTCATTTAACTTAGCTGCTTGGATAATATTATTATAAACTAAGGAATTAACTAAGAAATTTTGACCTAATCTCTTCTTTGGATTAATCTGTTTCTCTCTTAGTAATCTTTTAACCTCCACTAAGATCGACATCTATCTTTTAACCATAAAAAAAACAAGTTTAATTGCCTCAATCATGCTTTTAGGGTTAGCGATGCCTTTACCAACAAGATCATATTTTATTAACCATAAAGGAAGCAAGTTTAATTGCCTCAATCATGCTTTTAGGGTTAGCGATGCCTTTACCAACAATATCAAAAGCAGTCCCATGATCGGGAGAAGTTCTAATAATAGGAAGACCTACGGTCACATTTACGGCTTCTTCAAAGGCTAAAAGTTTTAAAGGAATAAGACCTTGATCATGATACATCGCCACTACCACATCAAATTCTCCTTTAGTAGTCTTGTAAAATATTGTATCAGGAGAAAAAGGTCCCCAAACTTCTATTCCTTCTTGCCAAGCTTTGTTGATCGCTGGAATAATAAAACTTTTTTCTTCATCTCCTAAAAACCCCCCTTCTCCAGCATGAGGATTTAAAGAAGCTACAGCAATTCTTGGTCTCTTTATCTTAAAGCACCTGGAAAGACTTTCATTGACTAACTTAATGGTCACCAATATCTTTTCTATGCTTATATCTTCAATAGCTTTCCTTAAAGAAGAATGAATAGTGACTAAAGCTACTTTTAACCTTTTGCTTACCAACATCATGGTGTAGGAAGAAGTTTCAGTAAGAGCTGCTAAGAAACCAGTCTGACCTGAAAAATTAAACCCAGCTAAATTCACGGCTTCTTTATTAAGAGGTGCAGTCACAATGGCGACTACTTTCTTACTTAAAGTTAATTCTACCGCTTTTTTAATAAACTCAAGAGCTACCCTGCCACAATTTTTATTTATTTCTCCTAATTTAAAATCTTCTCTCTTGATATTATCTAAATCTAAGAAATTTATAGGATATTTTTTAAAATCTAAATCTTCTTGATCTTGGATAAACAAGCAATCTTGGTAATCTTGGGGTAGCGCGACCTTACTACCAATAATTAAGAAATTATTCCTCTTAATTAAGGAGTTATTCTTTAGAGCTTTTAAAACCACTTCTGGCCCAATACCAGATATATCACCTAAAGTAATCGCTATGACTTGCTTCATCTTAAAGAATTACCTCTATAGCAGCTTTTTCTCTAAGTTTTTCCATGTAATCTCTAAGTTCTTTTTGATATTCTTCATTATAAAATTCTCTCTCTATCTGAAGTTTAATCTCTTCTAATTCTTTAGGGGCTATCTCTTTCTTCTCTATATTCTTAATCAGGTGAAATCCAAATTTAGTTTCCACCACTCCACTAATCTCTCCTTCCTTTAGAGAAAAAGCCACCTCTTCAAATTCTTTTACCATTTGACCTTGAATAAAAAAGCCTAAATCTCCTCCTTCCTTTCCACTAGGACACAGAGAATACTCTTGGGCTAATCTTTCAAATTCTCCTCCTTTTTTAATCTTATCTAAAATTTCCAAAGCTAATCCTTTTTCTTTAACTAAGATGTGTTTTGCTTTAATCTTAAACTTATAATTTACCAACTCAGCTAAAACTTTATTATTATCTACCTTTGCTTTTGACCTTACTTCTTCATCTAATATCTTTATCTTTAAAAGTTGATCTTTGTATCTTTCGTAAAGTTGAAATTCTGTTAAGTTTTCATTGGCTAAGGCTTGCTGAAAAGCACTTTGATCTTTAAAGTTAGCTTTAAGCTCATTAATCATCTGATTTATCTCAGCATCCTCTACCAAGATCTTCTGCCTTTTTGCTTCCTGTAAGATCAGTTTTTCATTAATCATCTCATTTAAGAGATCTCTCTTAATTTGATCAGAGACAACTACGTTATTTGTCTTGGTATAATTATTAATAACTTCTTCTAATTCTAAAAGAGTAATTACTTCATTGTTTACTCTGGCCACTACTCTTTCTATTACCTCGGCTTTAACTGGATAAGAAGTTATTAAGATTATTAAAGCCAAATAAATCTTTCCATAGACATTCATAAGTTGCTCCTTTTGGTAAATTTGTTATTTGTTAGCTAACAATTATTAATTAAAAAGGAGTACCAATACTAAAATAAAATTCTGGTTCCTTTTTTTCTTTATCATTCATCGGATAGCCATAATCTAATCTTATTGGCCCCATAGGCGTGTCAATTCTAAAAGAAAAACCTCTTCCCAACTTTAAATTGTTTAAATTAAAGTTTCCATACTTATCCCAAATATTTCCCATGTCTAAAAAAAGAGCAAAATAAAGTGGTTCGACGATAGGAAATCTATACTCAAAATTAGCATAAAAGACAGAACTTCCTCCATGTTCTTTCTTATTTTCATCTATTAAGGAGATATCATTTTCTTTATACCCTCTAATGGTCTCAGCACCTCCTAAATAAAATCTAAAATCATCCCTAACCTTGTCATCTCCGGTAATGCTCTTTATTACACCAAATCGAGTCCGCATGGCTAATACAAATTTCCAGAAAGCTGGAAGATATAATCTTCCTTCAATAACAGACTTATAATAATCAACATCTCCACCCAAAGAAGCCCCAGCCATTTCATTTAAATAAGAAATTCTATATCCTTTGGTAGTATGATAGATCTTATCACGAGTATCTCGAATAAGATCCACAGAAATACTACTGGTCGCTTCTTCTTTTCCCTCTTTTTCTATAATATCAAGAGGAGCTAAATTTTTATTCACCTCTTTAAAGAGGACTTTCTCATACTTATAGTCTAAATATATCTTGTTAAAACTTTTCCATTCTCTGCCCACGCTAATACTTTCACCCTTTTGTAGGGTAGTATACTCATTTATCTTTTGTTCCGTCTTAAAGAGATTAAACCCCAAAGAAGTAGGGGTATCTTTAAACCAAGGATTGACAAAGCCAACCCTATAGTCCATTCTCTTCTTGCCAAATTCTGATTTAACATTAAGTTTCCAAGCATTTCCAAATAAATTAGTCTGAGCTACTTCTAAACTTCCTCCTAATCCATATTGACTACTCCAGGTAGTCCCTAAGCTGATGGTTCCTGTTTTTCTTTCTTTTACTTTTATATTTAAGATCTTTTTATTTTTTTGGTCACCAGGTATTACTTCCATATTCACTTGTTCAAAAAAACCTAATTGATATAGTTTCTTCTGCGTTAAGTTTATTTTTTGGCCATCAAATATCTCGCCAGGCTTTAATAAGACTTCTCTTAAGATTACTTTATCCTTAGTAATCTCATTCCCAGAAACAGAGACCTTTTCTAGGAAACATTTTTCTCCTTCTCTGATTTCTATCTCAAAGCTTATCTTTTTTTGTTCTTTATCAATAAAGGGCTTAGGAATAATTTGCACCGAGATATATCCTTTCTGAGAGTACATCTCCATGATTTTACCTTGATCACCTCTAAAGTCTTTTAAGCTATACTTTTTACCTTGGCCAGTCTTTACTTCTTTTAAAAATTCCTTTTCCGTAAAAAGAGTGCTACCCACAAACTTTAGGCCATCGATTAGATAAATATCACCTTCATTAATATGAATATTGACTACTAATCCTTTCTTTTTATCATCAAAATAAACCTTATCTAATTCCACTTGGCATAAAAAATAACCTTTGTTATTATAAAAATACAGGATTTGATTTAAGTCTTCTTCTATTTTTTCCTTGGTAAAATAATCCCTTTTTCCAGTAGAGATAATCCATTTAAGTCGCCAGGAAGAAAAAGACTCATTGCCAACAAAGTTAATCTCTTTAATCTTAACCTTTTTCCCTTCTTCTATCTTTAAGTCAATATCAACTAACTGCGAATCTACTTCCTTATTTTTTAAGTCAATATTAACTAATTGTGAATCTACTTCTTTACTTTGAGAGCTTATCTTTACATAGTAAAATCCTTCACTTCGATAAAGATTCTCTAATCTTCCTATTAATTCCTTAAGTTTATTTTCATCATATAAATCACCTTCTATTAAAGTAAAATTCTCTTTTAACTTCTCCTGGGTAATCTCTTTATTGCCTAAAAATTTAATCTCTTTGATGGTAGGTTTTTCCACTACTATAAAGTTAATCTTTATTCCTTCTTTTTCTTCAAGAAGATCAACTTTAACTTCATCAAAGATGTTTAAGTTAAAGATCTCTTTTATGTCTTTAGTCAATAATTTTTTAGAAAGGGGGTCTCCTACTGTAGTCTTTACTACAGCTAAGATGGCTTCTTGGCTCAAGATCTTATTTCCCTTAACACCTATCTCGGTAACTTTTAACTCTTCAGCTTTTAAAAGAGCAGCTAAGCTTAAAAGTAACATTATCAAGATAGTTAAAATAGACTTCTTCATCATTATCTCCTGAATATAATCTTAATCTCTTTAACGGTTAAAAGCTAATCTCTTTTTTTATACTTATTTCGTGTTCTTCCTTTTCTCCATTTGATTTAGGTAAATATTCATATTTTATACTCTCTTCTGGCCTTAGATGATATTCTAACCCAAATTCTTGAAGAAATTTACTCTCTTCTTTTTTCCTGCCCATCGCTCCCCGATAATTAAGATAGAGGTCATCGGTAATATACTTACCAAGGTTAAACATGGTCTCAGGAGACTTATCGGCTGACTTTTTAAGATCTTTTTCCTCTTCTTTTAATAAATATCTCTCCACATAAGGCAAACTAATATCTACATCTACTTTCAATAACTTAGATAAATTACTCTCTAATGGTTTAATAAGGCTATCATTCAGCCCTATTCCTGTTAACCTAATTAGTCCTAAAAAGAGCAGAGCATCAATCTTCTCTTTTCCTACCTTTTTGTAATCTCTACCTAATCGCAACATTCCCACTATTTCATCTTTTGTCTTAGGAGGATAAATTCCAGGGGCACAAAGAAGAGGTTCACTCTCAAAAAGCTTTCCTTGATAACTTAATAAGATTAAGATATCGTCGATCTTGGTTTGAGCTTCTCCTGAAAGATAAGGACTGTTTTCGCCTTCTCTAAACTCTAATTCTGCCTTATTAATAGAAAACCGCGTCCCTAAGTATTCAATGTAACCACTTGAAGATTTAAGATCTCCTGTTACTTCAAACCTTCCTGGAAAACCTAAAAATCTTATCCAGGAGCTATCTATAACTTTACATTTTACATAGTTATTATAATATCTTACGTTATTTTTTGCAAGCAATTTAAGGTCAAACTTAACCTGATTAAAGAAATATTCTTTCTTTCTACTTAGTTTTTTACGATAAGTAAAATTTGTATCTAAGAACTCTACTATGCCCTTACAAACAAGCGTCTCGTAATCTCCTTCTAAATGTAGATTAGCCAAAAGCTTGGCCTCTATCTCTAAAGGAATAGAAAGCTCTAAGGGCTTGGTAGTAGTTAAACAAAGATTAATCTTTTTCTCTGGGATAACTATCTCTCCATAAGAATTAACGATACCCTTGTTTAAAGAAAAACTTAAATCTCTAATCTTTAGATAATAGTCATCTAAATCTACTTTTGCCTCTACCTTAGTTAATTTCTCAAAGTATTTTAGTGAAGTCGTTACCTCTCCTTGGGTTAAAACTAATCTTCCCAAAAGACGATAATTATTAAATAAGCCTTCTATTGTTATCTTAGCTTCTAATTTTCCACTGACTGAATTAATATTTTTTAGATACTCAGGTACCATTTTTAATAAAGGTTCAAATGCTTCTAAATCAATGTTCAATCTTTCTTCTTTAGGAAAAACTACTCCTTGGGCTCTTAAGAATAATTGATTACCTTTAACATAGTCTAACTTATTAATAGTGATCCTATCTGGAAAAGAAAAGATCATCTCACCTAAAATGCTTCTTTCTTCTTGGTAAGGTGAAAGATAAAGAGTATCATCTTGGTATAAAAATTGGCTATAAATTTCTTTTACTTTTACTCTCTTGTTAAAGACCAGATTAGTGGCTTTAACTAAACCTTCGTACTTATCATCTCCTTGATCGGGCTTACTCTTAGTGAAAAGTTCTACTTTTCCAGCTAAAGATAAACCTAAAAACTTAAAGTTAGTTAAATTAACTTTTATCTGAAATCTACCTTCTGGATATAAGGAAATAACACTCTCATTAAGATTTAAAAATCCAGATTTTTGATCTAAAAAAAGTTGCTCTATCTTAATCTCTCTATTGAAATAACAAAACTTAACTTCAGCTTCTTTGGCTTTAACCTTCAAAAATGCTAATTCATTGACCTTTAAACAAGCTATTAATTTAGGATTAATTAATTTCTCTTTGATAAGTATCTGGCCACTTACGGTTCCTTCTACATTCTTTAAAGGAGTAAAAATATCCAAGATGTCTTTAGCTACCTCTTGGTTAAAAAATAAAGAAGCATCTACTTCTAAATCTTTCTTAAAATCGATAGTTCCTTCTAAAAAAATACTTTTTGAAGAACTTGAAGATTTAAACCTTAGCATTTTATCTTCAGCCAAGGTAACCTCTCCTTCAAAATCTCTCGGTATCCTCTTATTAATCTTCAATGAATTAGTTTGAAAATTAAGACTTACTTCAGGCTGTCTGATCTTACCCTTAATATAACCGCTAAGATTTAAACTTCCACTATTCCTGGCTAAGATATAAGAAGGAAGGGTAGAGATAGGGAGTTCTTTTATTTGAAAATAAAGATCTAGGTCTTGTTTTTGACTCTTTATTTTTCCAATTAAACTTAAGTGGCCCACCTTGTTTAAATTTGAAACAAATTTAGTAATCTCTATCTGGCCATATTTGTCTTTTTCTATCTCGGCAACTATGTTTTGAAAACCCAACCTACCTTCTTTAAGTCCAAGGTCAGCATCTCCTGAGATGATCATCAGACTATCTCTTTGGTTGATATGTAAAGTAGAAGTTAAATGTCCGTAATAAGTAGAAACTAAATTAGTCTTAAGAATTAACTGAGCTTCTGTTGCTTTAAAATCTTTTAATTTAATCTTACCAGTTAAATCAATCTTTTCTCTTTCTTCTGTTAATCTGCTTATCTGTAAGCTTTGATTAAAATAAGAAAAGTCTAAGTTAAAATCTCCAAGTTTATCTTTATTTACCGAGGTATTTTTAAGCTTTAGGTTTTTGGCAGTGATTAAAAGAGGCTCTTTCGGCTTTTTACAAAGTTTCATTTCGCCAAAAAGAAAAGCCTGGAGAGGTTGATATCTTTTTAATTCTTTAAAAGAATTGGTGATTAAAGAAAAGTCTAAATTATTTAAACTTATTTGAGAATTTAAAAAATTCTCATCTTGATTAAATTGAATCTTATTCTTTATCAACAACCCAATCCTACTGGAGGTGGGAATGGTTTCTAAAGTACTTCCTTGATAATAAAGACAATAATTAAAATCTCCTAAGTCATTATTGTTACAAACTAATCTCTTTACTTTAAGCTCTCCCAAAAAAATATCTTCTTTCTCCCTTTGACTGTAAAGAGTTATCTCAGAGTTTATCAGCTGATTAAGAATATTAAAATTATTTAAAGAAAGATCTCCGTCTATCTTAAAAAGGTCTCCTTTTTCATTTTTCTTAAGAGCACTCTTTAATCTTAGATAACCCTCTTCTTGCTGAATAAGTAGTTCTCCCGATAACTCTTTTCCTTTGCCATTTAAGGCTATATTTACATAATTAAAAAGATCTTTGTTCTTACTTTTATTCGCTACCTTAAGAAGACTTCGGTAATTAATCTCTTTTGGGTTTCCAGAAAGAGCCACGTTTCCAGTGAGATCTGAAGAAGTAAAGAGATCTAAATGAGGTATCTCGAAAATTTCTAATAAATTTAGGAGAGGCATCTTTTCGAATTGAAGATTTGCTTTAAAGTTAAGTTCTTTTTGTAAATTTATCTCCCCCTCCCCAGTAAAAGAAACATCTTTTCCCCAGGATAAATCAAAGAGGTTAACTTTATTCCCTTGATACTTAAATTTAGCCATAAGAGAAGGAAGAGCTCTACTTTTCTCTTTCTTGGCTATTAATTTTTTACAAACCACCTCTCCTTGCCGAAAATCTTCCTTTTTATCATAATTGGCTATTAAATTTTTACAAACCACTTCTCCTTGCCAGAAATCTTCCTTTTTATCATAATTGGCTATTAATTTTTTACAAACCACCTCTCCTTGCCGAAAATCTTCCTTTTTATCATAATTGGCTATTAATTTTTTACAAACCACCTCTCCTTGCCGAAAATCTTCCTTTTTATCATAATTGGCTATTAAATTTTTACAAACCACTTCTCCTTGCCAGAAATCTTCCTTTTTATCATAAGTAGTTTCTATATTTAAATCTCCCTCTAGATCGCTTATTTTTCTAAAGAAAAAAGAGTTCTCTTTTAAATTTATCCACTTATTTAAATTCATCTTAGGAGAAACTAAACTTACCTTAATAAAAGCAAGACTGCTTTCTATAAAACCATAAAAAGAAATATTTTGATATAAAGCCTTTTTTAAGTTAAGAGATATTTGAGCAGGAAAAAATTGGTGATTTCCTTGATCTAAGTCCTTTTTAAAATTACCTTCTAAGGAGATATCTTTAATAAGATTTTTTAAAAGATAAAATTTTACCTTGCCTTTCTCTAATCTCCATCTTCCTTGATAAGTTAACTGGTACCTTTTTTTCTTAATTTCATTTAAAGAACCTATAATTTCACCTTTAACCTGCCCCTCTTTTATTTCTTCTACATATCTTTTTAATAAATATCTAAATTTTTCAAGTTCTAGATCTTCAAAAGATAATTTAAAATTTGCTAAAAGAGGAGAATATTTATCAATAGTTCCAAAAAGATGAAAGGTTCCTTTTTTTCTCTCTTTTAAGATACCCTTTATGGAAAAAGGAGAAGGAAATATCTTAGGATTAATCAAAAAATTAACTTGTTTAAAAAAAAGATTTAAATCACAGGAAAAATCTACGAGGTGAATAACTCCATCTTTTATCTCTATTTTAGGACATTCCACCAAATTAGCTCTTTTCAATTTAAATAATTTTTCCCAGTTCCATTTATTGTTTTTACCTTTTATTAGAGAAAGAGAAGGAGAATATAATTTTATCTTAGAAACTAATAAATTCTTGTTCTTTTTTATCAAAAAATCCCAGAGGCTATACTTTAAGACAACCTTTTTTATTTTAATAAGATCATTGGAACCATTATTAATGATTATTTTGTTCAAGATCATGGTATTATTAAAAAAGATATCTATCTTTCCTACTTCTACCTTAGAACTTAATTTATCTTCCACCTTCTTAATAAAAGCCTCTTTAACTACAAGCTCTATTTTTTCTTTTTGGGTAATAAATCCTAAATAACTAAGAATGACAAGTAAAGTAGCTATACTCAAGATTAAGGGCCAAGCAATCCTTTTCTTCTTCATGATCTTATTTAATTCCTCATAAGTTTAATTATAGCATTTATTAATGAAAATTTGACATAGGGCGAGCAAGTTTATCTTTTATTACTCGGTATTATTTCCTAAGTCTAATTTTTGTTAATAACTACTAGACTCACCAATTTTTAGATTAAGGTAACCTTCAAGCTACATTAAGACCAAGCTCCATTCAAAACAATGCCTCAGGCTACCTGGGGGGAGAAAATAAGGACCTTTTTAAGTAGAAATTATTACCAGAAAAGGAGGCCAAAGGCTCCAAAAGCAGAGAATTATTAAGCTAAGTTGTGGAAATATAATATTTTAAATATCTGCCGGGAATTACTATGATTTCGTTCCCAATAAGATGCTTCCATTCAACATCTTATTTGGTAAGCACTTATTAACGCTGACCTTATTTGTTTGGGGAAGATGGTCCAGAGTCATGGGTGTTTGACCCTTTCTGATCCTTAGGCAAAACAAGCTGACAATGCTTTTGCAACCAAGCCACAAATCCCCGGGTATAGGTTTTGGATTCATTCTTCAACCATTTCAGCAAAAGACGAGCCCAAACAACTTCTAAAGCTAAAATACTTAACCCGATGATGATAACCGCCAGCCCCGGACCTGGGAGAAAAAGCATGACTAGACCCAACAAAAATATCGTGAAACCAATAATAATTATGAAGAGTCGTCGCAGAAACTTATACGTTACTTGAATCATGTTTGCTCCCTTAGGTCTTAATTCGTATATTCTCTATCTTATTTTATTAATCTTTTCTGAAGGAGTTACCAAAAAGAGTAACTTGTTATTTTAATACCCTTAGAAAGGGGTTACCAAAAAGAGTAACTTGTTATTTTAATACCCTTAGAAAGGATATCTCATTTTTTTACAAGTTCCCTCTTCTTAAAAGAAAAATTACCAGAAAAAATAACCAAATGTCAAGAAAAATTACGGAGGTGGAAAATAAAAAGGCGGTAGATGACTAGTTAAAAAGGTTAGGTCATCTTCTTTCTTAATTAATAATAGCTATTTTACCTTTAAAAACCACCCTCCCTTTATCAAAAACAAGGTAGAGATATACTCCGCTTCCTACTACTTGACTGTATTTATTGGTAATATCCCAAGAGGGGGTATCTTCTTTATCTTCAATAGTTTTAATTAATTCTCCAGCGATATTGTAAATTTCAATCTTAGTAAAATTTACTATCCGGCCAAAGGTAATTTTATGTTCCGCAGTCTTGGTCAAATTCAAAGGATTGGGATAAAGAGAAATGCTCTTTATAGAGATATTATCTGAAACTTCTTCTATGATCCCGTAAATTCCAAGTTTGTTAATTTGTGTCTTAATCTTTCTTGCTAATTTATCTATAGTTTGAGAGTAAGATAACTTTTCCCATCTTTGTTCTTCTTTATTTAAGTAATAAATCTTTAAGTTATCTTCATTGGTTTTTAGTTGGCCTATTACTTCTTCATCATAAGGAAGAGTAATATAAGTAACTCCCTCAGTTTGATTAACTTGAATCTTACTACTCAGAGTTAAAAGATTCCCATGCATTCCTACCGCTTTAAATTCATGGATACTTTTCTCCAAAATTTCAGAAAGGTGTAAATTTGAATTAAGAGTTAACTTATAATTGGCTACCTTGATAGAATGATCTTCAGGGTTATTGACCACGAAGACATAGGCATCTTCTTCTAAAGCATTGGCATTAATTTCAATGGTTGCTCCACTGGTGCTTTTTGTCATTCCTCCTATCTTAGCCTGGGTGTAAATAATTATTCTTCCTTGACTACAATCATAAAAAGGCATATTTATCCCATCGTCAATCTTCCCCCAGATGTAACAGTATCTCTGCCAGGGATACCAACTAGGAATAAGGGATAAATCTAGTAAATAAGCATCCTTTTCTAAGTTATCTTGATCTTGATCATCTTCTTTTATTCCAGAAATAATTTTTCCCCAGGTAATATCTTTTAAACTTGCTAAATTATTGAACCAGTCTCTATCTTTATCCCAATAAAGGGTAATAGTGGCATTATCGTCCATATCTAAATCTTCCCAAGTAATGAGATAGTCATAGCCAGCTTTGGTCTCTCCTAAAGGAGGTTTTATCATCTCTATACATGGAGGAAGATTGTTATTAAGAATAAAGATATCATAAGATTCATCTTCTCCTTTTAAAGGTGGTAATCCGTTATCTCTAGCAATAACTTTTATCTTAGCTTTATCACTACTATAACCAGAAGTATCCCAGAGATATGTTGTTTCTTGTAAATTAGAAGCCACGGTAATAGGGTAAGAAACTCCTCCGTCCAGAGACAGTAAGATATTAAAATGATGGAGGTCGGAGAGATTTTCATCAGTAACTTTCCAGTTAATGGTAAAATTACCTTTAATTGTCTCTTTACCATTAGGACTAATTACAGTCACCAGAGGAGCTTTGTTTAATGGAGCTCCTACTATCTTTCTTATTCTATTATTAGCTTGATCTGAAAAGTAAAAATTTCCTTGACTATCCATCGTTAAACTATAAGGATAATTTAACGATGCTTCTAAAGCAGGGTTATTTTCTCCAGAAAAACCAGCTTTCCCATTTCCAGCAAAAGTAGTAATTATCCCATCTTGATTAATTTTTCTAAGGCGATGATTAAAAGAGTCACAGATGTATAAATTGCCTATGGTATCCATAAAGATTTCAGTAGGTTTCCTTAAAGAAGTAGAGATGGCCAGGAGATTATCTCCAGAGTAACCTTCTTGATTATTTCCAGCAATAGTAGTAATAATTCCTTTAGTATCAACCTTTCTAATTCTGCTATTGCAAGTATGGGTAATATAAATATCCCCAAAACTATTAACTAATACTCCATGAGGATAACGAAGCTTAGAAGATAAAGCATCTTTATTATCTCCATCGTAGCCTTCTTCTCCGTTACCTGCTACGGTGACAATAATTCCATCTTGGTTAACCTTTCTAAGACGATGATTAAAAGAATCACAGATGTATAAATTATCTTCTTTGTCTATAAAAATACCATAAGGAAGATATAGAGAAGCCTTTGTGGCTAAGTCTCCATCTCCAGAAAAACCAACTATCCCATTTCCAGCAATGGTTGTAATGATTCCATTTTTATCAATCTTTCTGATCCTATGGTTCTTAGAATCTGAAAAATAGATGTTTTCTTTTTGATCTAAACAAATACTTACCGGTTCACTTAGAGAAGCCTTTGTGGCTAAGTCTCCATCTCCAGAAAAACCAACTATCCCATTTCCAGCAATGGTTGTAATGATTCCATTTTTATCAATCTTTCTGATCCTATGGTTTAAAGTATCAGCTAAATATAAATTATCTTCTTTATCTATGGTAATACCCGAAGGGCTCCTCAAAGAAGCAGAAATGGCTGGTCCTCCATCACCATAAAAATTAGACATCCCATCCCCGGCAATAGTATAAATATCTCCAACTTCAGCCTGAGAAAGAAAAGGAAAAAGTATTGAGCAAATTAATAAAGGTAATAATAATCTTTTTATGCTCATATCTGCCTAAAAACAAAAAAAACCAAACTATATCAAGCTACTTTCATCAGCTCTCTTATCGTTTGGCTTAAATAAGATATGAGGTATTATTAAGATACCTTTATGTCTTGCCTAACTACACCCCTCCCTTGGAGCTACTATTAAAAATAATAAAACAGTAATTAAGTATCAAAACTTAGTAAAATATAGCTAATTAGTTAATTTTTGTCAACAAAATTTTCGGTTTAATACTATAATAACTAATAATAATTTTGTCTCAATTAAGAAAGATATTTTTGACAGCTGAACGTTTACGATATGGCTTTACCACCTAATTCGCGGCCATAATCATCTTCTAGTCGCTCTATATCATCTTCTCCAAAATATTCGCCTCTTTGAATTTCAATAAAAGCCATATTTGAAATACCTATATTTTCAATTCTATGAACAGCTTCTTGAGGAATATCTATAGATTCTCCTGCTTTAAGATAAATCTTTTTATCATTTAAAATAACGACTGCTTCTCCATAGATTATATACCAGTGCTCACTACGATACCGATGCCGTTGCATACTTAACCGCTTTTTTGGATAAACTACAATTCTCTTAACTTTATGCTCAAGCTCATTGCTTAAGACTACAAAATATCCCCAAGGACGATGATCTTTTGTTTTAGTTCTACTCAAGATTAAAAACCTCTTTTTTTACTATCATTTGTAATCAATGCCTGGTTTCTTTTGAATAATGCCTCAGTTACGGGTGAAAATTGGTAGTCACCTTTAGAAACTGATGACTGAAAACTAACACCTGAACGATTACTTATTAGCTAAGTATCCAACTTTTAAAAGATATAACCCACAAGGAGAAGCAAATATCACCTTATTAACCTTTTTTTCTCTGCCTTCTAATATGTCTCTTATCTCCTTTATCGACAAACGTCCTTTTCCTGCTTCTATTAAAACTCCCACTATTCCTCTTGCCATATGGGGTAAAAAAGCATTAGCTGTAATTATAAACTTAATAATATTTTTCTCTTTAATAATCCTTACCTCTTTAACTTCTCTTTGAGGATTCTTAATTTCCTTCAAATTTGTAGAAAAAGGAGAAAAATCATGCTGACCTAAAAAATACTTAGAAGTTAATCTCATTCTTCTTAAATTTAACTTATCCTTTACCCACCACATATAATTTCGACAAAATGGAGAATAAGTTTCTTGATTTAAGACTAAATATTGATAAGTTCGAAATACAGCCGAAAAACGAGCATGGTATTTTTCATTTACTTCTTCTCCTTTTAAAATAACGATATCCTTAGGTAAAAGACTATTTAAAGCTTTCTCTATTATTTCTACCTTTAAATTAGTCTTTGTTTTAAAATTTACCACCTGCCCTAAGCTATGAACTCCCTTATCTGTTCTCCCCGCAGAAAGAAGTTTTACTTTCTCATTACAAATTTGGGAAAGTTTTTCTTCAATCATGCCTCCTATGGTCCTAAGATGAGATTGCTTCTGCCACCCAAAATAATTAGTTCCATCATAGGCTACTACTAATTTAATATTCTTCATTATGGTTAGTCAACAGTTAGTTATCTAAATCTTCACACTATCTTCAATTTTCTTCACACTATCTTCAATTAAGCTCAAAATTCCAACATAAATACAAAAAGCGCCTTTTGCTTGGGCGCTTTAAATAAATATCTTAAAACTAAGGTAGACCTTTAAGCTAAAAGCTTTACTATTACCATTGAAGCCCTATCTCCCATCCGATAGTGAGATTTAATTATCTGAAGATAACCTCCTGGGCGATCTTTTAAGTAAGGCGCAATGTTACTAAATAAGTTTCTTACCACTTCATCTTCCTTGATAAATTTATAAACTTGTCGGCGGTGATGAAGGTTCTCTTCTTTAGCTAAAGTAATGAGACGATCTACTAAAGTAATCAAAAACTTAGACTTAGCTAAAGTAGTAGTAATAGTCTTATACTTTAATAAACTACTAGCCATATTACTCAACATAGCTCTCCTATGACTAACAGATTTCCCTAACTTTTTTTTATTTTTTCTTAAGTGTTTCATAATTCTTGCTATCTCCTATTCAGGGGAAAGTCTCTTATTTAAGGAACCTCTTTCATTCCTAAGGTTAAGCCATGCAGAGCTAACTTTTCCTTAATCTCATTAAGAGATTTCTTCCCAAAATTACGCGTTTTTAACATATCTTGTTCTGTCTTTTTAGCTAACTCACCTAAGGTAGTAATACTATCCCCTCGTAAACAATTAGCAGCCCGAACAGAAAGTTCTAATTCTTCTATACTAATAGCGGTGGTTATTGCTTTTAATTTGTCTTCTTCTTCAGTCTCTTCTTCTATTCTTTCCTCCATTACTTCTTCTTCATCTATAAATAAAGCCAGGAGATCTCTTAAATTTTTTGCCGTTTGCGTCAAAGCATTTTTAGGGGATAAGCAACCATTGGTATGAATTTCTAACATCAATTTCTCGAAATCTGTCCAATGTTCTACTCTCACTTCTTCCACAGAAAAACTTATCTTGTTTACCGGGGTAAAGATAGAGTCAATTGGAATAACTCCCAACGGTTGACCTGGAGTCTTATTTCTTTCTGCAGATACATAACCATACCCCTCATCTACTTCTAACTCCATACTTAAATCTGCATCTTCGTTTAAATCGGCAATATGCAAATCTTTACTAATGACTTCTACTTTATCGTTACAAATAATATCGCAACCTTTTATTTCTCCAGCCCCTTTCTTTTTTATATAAATCTTTTGAGGGCCAGAATCATTTAACTTAACAACAAGTTTCTTAAGATTTAAGATAATCTCACTCATATCTTCTACTACTCCAGGAATAGTAGTAAATTCATGCAAAACTCCCTCTATTCTTATGGAAGTTACGGCTGCTCCTTTTATAGAAGAAAGAAACATTCTTCTTAAGCTATTACCTATGGTAATAGCCATTCCTTTGGCAAAAGGACTAATGGTAAATTTACCATAATAATTAGTTAAGGTTTTTTCATCCCATTCTATTTTTCTTGATTTATTAATTAATTTTTTAAGCTCATCGCCCCTCATTTTTTTACCTCTAATTTAATAATTATCTGGAGCATAATTCTACTACTAATTGCTCTTTTATAGGTATAATTACATCTTCTCTAGTGGGAATTTTTAAAATTTTGGCTAAGATTTTTTGGGTATCTAAAAGTAACCAGGAAGGAATATCCTTCTGACCTTTAGATTTTAGAGAAGTTTCTACTAACTCTTTTATATTTTTATCCTCCTTTAATCTTATTTCATCGCCACTTTTTACTAAAAAGGAAGGAACATCTACCCTTCTCCCATTCACTAACAAGAATCCATGTTTTACTAATTGACGAGCTTGTCTATGGGAAACCACCCAATTTAACCGACAGATGACATTATCTAATCTTCTCTCTAAAAGGGTCAACAAGTTATCGCCTACAATCCCTCTCTGTTTTTTAGCTTTTACAAAATAATTTTTAAACTGTTTTTCTAAAATACCATAAATCCTCTTTAATTTTTGTTTTTCTCTCAGCTGCACAGCATAATTTGACAGTTTCTTTTTTGCCCCTTTAGGCTTAGCTCCCATCTCGCTCTTTTTTCGAACTAGGGCACATTTGCTCGTATCACACCGCTCCCCTTTTAAAAATAACTTTACTCCTTCCCTTCTGCATAATTTACAAACCGGTCCTATGTACCTTGCCATTTTACACTCCTTTAAACTCTTCTCTTTTTAGGAGATCGACACCCATTGTGAGGTATAGGGGTTACATCCTTAATAGACTTTATTTCTAATCCTGCCGCTTGAAGCGACCTAATTGCTGGCTCTCTTCCTGCACCAGGACCAGTAACCAAGACAGAAACCTTTTGCATGCCATATTCCATAACTTTCTTAGCTGCATTTTCTGCTACTATCTGAGCAGCAAATGGTGTACTTTTCCGAGAACCTTTAAATTTTGCACATCCGGCGCTAGACCAAGCTAAGACATTTCCATCAATATCAGTAATAGTTACGATAGTATTATTAAAAGTAGACTGAATATGGGCAACTCCTATGGTTACTCTCTTCTTTTCTTTTTTCTTTACCGATTTCCCCTTTTTGACCACCATTTTTCTCCTTAAACTTTACTCTTCTTTTTAATTCCTACTGCCCGTTTAGAACCTTTATGTGTCCGAGCATTTGTTTTTGTTCGTTGTCCTCTTACGGGAAGATTTCGTCGATGCCTTGTTCCTCGATACGACCCTATCTCTACTAACCTCTTTATATTCATAAAGACTTCTTTTTTAAGATCCCCTTCTACTTTATATTCTTTTTCAATTACTTGACGAAGTCTATTAACTTCATCTTCCGTAAGATCAATTACTCGAGTATTAGGGTTAATATTAGTCGTAATTAATATCCTTTTTGACAAGCTATTGCCAATGCCATAAATATAAGTTAAGGCAATTTCAATCCTTTTGTTTCGTGGCAAATCTATACCTACTATTCTAGCCAAAACTTCCTCCTAACCTTGTCTTTGTTTGTGTTTAGGAATAACACAGATTATTCTTATTTTCCCTTTTCTTTTAATAACCTTACACTTATTACAAATCTTTTTAACTGAGGCTCTTACTTTCATTTATTCTTTTCCTTGAATTTAATCATTTTTTTATCTTACTCTCTTTTACTCTCTTTTTCAAGCTATTTTATTTCCGGTATGTAATTCTACCCCTGCTTAAATCATACGGTGAAAGTTCCACTGTTACTTTATCTCCAACTAAAATTCTTATGTAATTCATCCGCATTTTACCAGAAATATGGGCTAAGACTTTATGACCATTTTCCAACTCTACCTTAAACATAACATTCGGCAATGCTTCTATAACCACCCCTTCAACTTGAATACCTTCTTCTTTGGCCATATCTTTTCCTTTTTTTTATGATTTATTAAAATCATTTTCTTTTTAAAAAACTTCTCTTTAATTAGTTAAGTGAGTACTTCCGGATCTCCATTTCGAACATAGATGGTATGTTCAAAATGAGCGGAAAAACTTCGATCTTTAGTTACTACTGTCCATTTATCATCCAAAACTTCTACTTCATAACCACCCAAATTAATCATTGGTTCTAAGCATAACACCATTCCGTTTTTCAAACGAGGACCTTTTCCTTTTTCTCCAAAATTTGGAACTTGAGGTTCCTCATGCATATTTCTTCCAATTCCATGTCCTACAAAATCCCTTACTACTGAATATCCTACCCTTTCAGCCATACTTTGAATCTTATAGGAAATATCTGCTAATCTATTACCGGCCACTGCTAATTTTACTCCTTCGTTCAAAGCTTCTTTAGCTACTTTTATTAAATTAGCTGCCTCTTTTGACACCTTTCCCACAGGTAAAGTTATAGCCGCGTCAGCATAGTAGCTATTTAATAAAACACCAACATCAATACTTATAATATCTCCTTCTCTTAAGGCTACGTTATTTGGCACCCCATGAACTACTTCATAATTTCTTGAAGTACATATGCTTGCTGGAAAACCCCGATAATTTAAAAAAGCAGGAATAGCTTTTTTAGAAACTATATGATGATAAGCTATTTTATCTAATTCTTTAGTAGTTACTCCCGGAATTACCGTTTTTTCCAATCTCCTTAAAACTTCTTTTAAAATTTTTCCTGCTTCTCTTATATAACCTACTTCTTGTTCTGACTTTAAATTAATCACCTAATTAATCTTTCTTCATAATCTTTCTTCAAGAAAAGCTATAATCTCATTAAAGATTACTTCTATATCCTTTTCTCCATCTATCTCCTTTAATAAGTTTAGTCTTTGATAAAAAACAATGAGAGGAGAAGTTAACCTTTCGTAAACTAAAAGCCTATTTTTTATTACTTCTTCTGTATCGTCATTCCTTTGATATAATTCTCCTTGACAGACATTACATACATTTTCTTTGGTAGGTTTTAAGTATTCTAAGTGATACAGAGCACCACAACTTTTACACCCTCTTCTTCCGCCTAACCTTTTTATTACTACCCCATTTTCTACCTTAAAATTAATGACCGCGGTTAACTTTACTTCTAACTCTTCTAAAAAATGATTTAATTCAATAGCTTGGTTAATAGTTCTTGGAAATCCGTCTAAAATATACCCGTTCTTACCTTCTTGACTAATTAAATAATCTTTAATAATTCCTAAGATAATCTCATCTGGCACTAATTGGCCTTTTTCCATAAAGGATCTGGCCTCTATCCCTTTTTTAGTTTCATTAGCTATTGCCTTTCTTAGGATATCTCCTGTAGAAATTTGAGGAATCTTATATTTCAAAGCTACTCTTTTTGCTTGAGTGCCTTTACCTGCACCTGGAGGACCTAAAAAGATTAATCTCATTATCTTCTACCTCTTAGTTTACCTTTCTTCATAAACCCTTCATAATTTCTCATCAATAAATGAGACTCAATCTGCTTGATGGTATCTAAATTTACTCCTACGACAATCAATAAAGCAGTTCCTCCAAAATAAAAAGGTACCTTTACCCAATTAATCAATAAATCTGGAAGTAAAGCAATTAAGGCTAAAAATATAGCTCCTACTAAAGTAATCCTTGATAAGATATTATCAATATAATTAGCGGTAGGTTTACCAGGACGAATACCAGGGACAAAGCCTCCATGTTTACGCATATTCTCTGCTACATCATTAGGATTAAAGATCACAGCTGTATAAAAATAAGTAAAGAAAATTATCGAGGCTACATAGATCAGGCTATATAAAAACCCACCTTGTCCTAAGTAACTTAATATATTATTAATGATAGCATTATCTCTACCCAGAAAAGTAGCCAAAGTAGAAGGAAAAGCTAAAATAGAAGAAGCAAATATTACTGGAATAACACCAGCTTGATTAACCAACAAAGGAATATGGGTACTTTGTCCTCCATAAACCTTTCTTCCTACAATTCTTTTGGCATATTGAACCGTAACCCTTCTTTGCCCTAAAAGCATAATAATTACCGCCGCTGTAACTAAGGCTATTAAGATTAAAACAAATAAGATGGCCAATATCTTTATTTCTCCTGTATATAACAACTTTATGGTATTAGCAATATCTCCAGGTACATTGGCCACAATGCCGGCAAAGATCAACAAGGAAATTCCGTTACCAATTCCCCTTTCTGTAATTTGCTCTCCCAGCCACATTAGAAATACTGTCCCGGTAGTTAAAGTGATCATGGTTGTTAAATGGAAAAAAATTCCCGGTTGATAGACAATAGAAGACCCATCAGAAGCTTGAATGCTTTGCATCCAAAAACTTAAACCTGCAGATTGAATTAAACTAAGAAGAACAGTACTACATCTGGTATACTGAGTAATCTTTTTTCTACCCACCTCTCCTTCTTTAGATAACTTCTCTAAATAAGGAATTACGACGGTCAATAATTGAATAATAATAGAAGCGCTAATATAAGGCATAATGCCTAAAGCCAGGATAGAAAAATTCTCAAAAGCACCTCCTGAAAATAAGTTCAAGAAACCTAAAATAGTTCCTTGCATTCTTTTAAAATATTCTGAAAGAGCAACCGCATCTATGCCTGGAGTAGGAATAAAAGCCCCTACTCTAAACACAATAATTAAGACTAAAGTAAAAACAATCCTCTTCTTTAAATCAGAAATTTTGAAGGAGTTAGCTAAAGCCTTAAGCATTTATCTCTACCTTGCCCCCTGCCTTTTCTATCTTTTCTCTGGCTTTTTTACTTATTTTGTCAACCACGATAGTTACAGGAAAATTAATCTCTCCTTCAGATAACAGTTTCACCGGAAACTTCTTTCCTTTAATTACTTTATTGGCTAAGAGCAATTCCTTGTCTATTTTAGTATTAGCTTTAAACTTATTTAAGTGAATAATATTAACCAAACTATATTTTTCCTTAAAAATATTAGTAAACCCCTTTTTAGGAGTTCTCCTCATTAGAGGCATTTGCCCCCCTTCAAATCCCTGGTAAGGCTGAGACTTACCCCCACTGCGAGCTCTTTGTCCTTTATTTCCCCGAGTAGAAGTTCCTCCGTGTCCTGAACCAGTACCTCTTCCTACTCTTTTCCTTTTTTTTGTAGAACCTATAGCCGGATACAATTGAGCTAAATTCATTCTTTTACTTCCTCTACCTTTACTAAATAACTTACTTTCCTAATCATTCCTCTAATGACTGGATTATCTTCCTTTATTACTTGACAATGAGGATACTTAAGACCTAAAGCCAAGATAGTTCTCTTATGTTTATTAATCTTTCCAGCTAAACCTCTTTCTAATGTAACCTTTATCTTCTTCATCAAACCCCTTTTTGAAGCCTTACTCTTTCTAAAATCTTTTTTATCTCTTTTATCCCTTCCATAGCCGCATAAACATTATTAATAGCGTTAGAACTACATAGAGATTTAGCTAAAACATCCTTTACGCCGGCTGCTTCAAAAATAGCTCTTATTGGTCCTCCGGCTACAATTCCCGTACCAGATCTTGCTGGTTTAAGCAAAACTTTTGAAGCTCCAAACTTCCCTATTATTTGGCAAGGAATAGTATTACCACTGGTAGGAATTTCCACCATCTGTTTTTTAGCCAATCCTACAGCTTTAGCAATAGCTAAGGAAACTTCTTTAGCTTTACCAAAACCTATCCCTACTTCTTTCATTCCATTACCTACGGCTACCAAAGCACTAAAGCTAAACCTTCGTCCTCCTTTTACTACCTTGGCATTTCTTCTGATACTGACAACTTTTTCAATTAAATTTGCTTCTCTAGTCTCTACATTTTTATCCATTTTTATACCTACATTAATACCTACATTAAAATTTTAATCCAATTTCTCTAGCGCTTTCGGCTAAAGACTTTATTCTCCCATGATATAGATAGCCACCTCGGTCAAAGACTACCTCTTTAATATTTTTCTCCAAAGCTCTTTTAGCAATTAAACTACCCACCAATTTAGCAGTTTCCATCTTACCTTGACCTCTTATATCTTTCTCTAAACTATTAGCATAAGTTAAGGTCTTTCCTTCTCTATCGTTAACTAATTGAGCATATATATTCTTAGAACTTCTAAAGACAGATAGCCTTGGTCTTTCTTCAGTCCCTACTATTTTTTGTCGAATCCTTTTATGTCTTTTGTCTCTATCTATCTTCTTTTTATTAGTCAGCATAACTATTTTTTTACTCCTGTTTTAGTAGGTTTTTTCCTAACTGTCTCATCTTCGTACATAATTCCTTTTCCTTTGTAAACATTGGGCTTTTTAAATGCCCTAATCCTAGCTGCTATTTCACCTACTAATTCCTTGTCTATTCCAGAAACTTTAATTTGAGTAGGAGTAAGAACTTCAATCGTAACCCCAGGAGGAGAAGGATAGCTAATAGAATGAGAATAACCTAACTGTAGATTTAATACCTGTCCTTGTAAGGCGGCTTTATACCCAACTCCATGAATAAGGAGAAGCTTAGAAAACCCATCACTTACCCCAATAACCATATTATTAATTAAAGCCCTATAAAGACCATGAAGAGATTTACCAAATTTATCTTTATTATTGGTCGAAACTATAACCTTATTATCTTTCACGACCATTGAAATTAGTGGATGGATCTCTCGTGACAAAGTCCCCTTAG
Organism: bacterium; assembly: GCA_018830565.1. Lineage (NCBI taxonomy): Bacteria > bacterium. The sequence continues at coordinate 41,464 of JAHJRX010000070.1, forward strand.
GACCAGTAATTTCAATCATCTGGTTATTTACACTAGCTAAAACTTTTTCTGTTAATAAAATAGGTTTTTTTCCAATTCGAGACATCTTAAATACCTTAATTTAAATTTAATATAGACTCAAGCAAAATTGGTTTGTAAAAATTAAGTCCTTAGTATTTAGAATTCAGTAGTCAGAATATTCTGTCCTTCTGTATTCTAAAATTGCCAACCTGATTTATTTGGATATAATTTTAATAATCTTAGTTGATTATAAAATTTTGTTCTTTATTGGACCATAACTTAATAAACATAACATAACATTTCGCCGCCAATACCTAATTGTTGGCATTCCTTATTGGTCAATATTCCTTTAGAAGTAGAAAGAACAGCTATTCCTAAGCCATTTAAAACATTTGGAATTTTATCTTTGCCTAAATACACTCTTCGACCTGGCTTACTTACTCTAACTAACTTAGCAAAATATTTTTCTTTGGAAGGTCCATATCTTAGGTAAATCCTAATCATCCCTTGTTTATTATCCTCAATAAGCTTAAAGCTTTTAATAAATCCTTCTCTCTTTAAGGCCTCGACAATACTTAATTTAATCTTAGAAGCAGGTGCATCGACTTTATCATGATAAACATTTTGAGCATTACGAATTCTTGTTAGTAAATCAGCAATTGAATCATTTATAACCATTTTTTAATCCTTACCAATCCTTACTAATTTTTTTTTACCAGCTACTTTACCAACTAGCTTTTATAATTCCCGGTATCTTTCCTTCTAAGGCTAACTTTCTAAAACAAATCCTACACATATCAAATTTTTGATAATATCCTCTTGGTCGTCCACAAATTGAACACCGATTATACTTTTGAACCTTAAACTTAGGTACTTTTTTTGCTTTTATGAGCATAGATTTTTTTGCCATTTTTCACCAAACTATTTTTAAGATAAAATTTATTTACTTAGCTCCTGGTAAAAGGTAATCCAAAAAGACTCAAAAGATCAAGTGTTTTCTTATCATCATTAGTAGTGGTAACGATAGAAATATTCATTCCTCTTACTTTCTCTATCTGATCATAATTTATTTCTGGAAAAATAATTTGTTCCTTAATTCCCATAGTATAATTTCCCTGTCCATCAAAAGAAGAATTAACTCCTTTAAAATCCCTTATTCTTGGTAAAGCTACATTAATCAGACGATCTAACACTTCGTACATCTTATCTCCCCTTAAGGTAACTCTACACCCCACAGGCATACCTTCTTTAACTTTAAAAGCAGCTATTGATTTTTTAGCATAAGTTTTAGTAGGACACTGTCCGGTAATGAGAGCTAATTCTTTCATCGCTGAATCTAAAGCTTTTATATTAGTATTAGCTTCGCCAACACCCATATTAATGACTATCTTTTCTAATTTAGGTACCGTATTTCTATTTTTACAATTAAATTTTCTCATCATTTCTGGAATTATCTCTTTAAAATACTTTTCCTTTAAACGAACCATAATAAACACCTACTTTTCAATTACTTCCTGACACTTTTTACATATTCTTACTTTTTTCCCGTTTCCCAAAAACTTTTTTCCTATCCTGGTAAGTTTACTACAATTAGGACAAATTACCATCACATTAGAAATATGGATGGGGGCATCAATTTCAATAATACCACCTTGTGGATTCTTACCAGTAGGGCGAGAATGTTTCTTTTTTTGATTAACTCCTTCTATAATTACCTTACCCTTAGCTCTTAAAATCCTTAAAACCTTACCTTGTTTCCCTTTGTCTTTTCCGGTAATTACAGCTACCTGATCATTTTTTTTGACATTTAAACTAAATCCAAGCATAACCTTTTAAATCTCTTTCTTTATCGGAATAAAAATTAAAAATACTTTTAATAACCTCTTAGTATAAATAATTCTTTATAGCACCTATTAATGAAAATTTAACTTAGAGCAAATCAACTCTAATGAGTTTATCTTTCATTGCTCGGTATTACTTCCTATGTCTAATTTTCGTTAACAACTACTCCCATTTTTAGATTATACTACCTCAGGAGCCAAAGTAACAATTTTTAAAAATTGCTTTTCTCGTAATTCTCTGGCTACCGGCCCAAAAACTCTTGTTCCTCTGGGTTCTTTCTGGTCATCAATAATCACTCCGGCGTTATCATCAAATCTTATATAAGAACCATCTTTTCGTTTAGTTTCTTTGGTTGTTCTAACCACTACTGCCTTAACGACATCTCCTTTTTTTATAGGGGCATTAGGAGTAGCCTCTTTTACTGAAGCTACAATAATATCTCCCACTCTAGCATAACGAGCTTTACTTCCTTTTAAAACCTTAATACACATAATCTTTTTAGCGCCTGAGTTATCTGCTACTTCTAAATATGTCTGCTGTTGAATCATTTAATCCTCAATTATATAAGAATACTATCTTACTCTTTAACTTACAATCTCCACTACTCTCCACCGTTTAGTTTTAGAAAGAGGACGAGTCTCCATAATCTTTACTCGATCACCAATCTTGCATTTATTTTCTTCATCATGAGCATAAAACTTAGAACTCTTACGAACATATTTCTTATAGAGAGGATCCTTTACCAATCTCTTTATTTTAACTACTACAGTCTTATCCATCTTATCGCTAATTACCTCTCCAGTTTTAACTTTTTTCTGACCTCTTTCTTTCATCTTTCTTTCCTTTACTTAATACTATTTTCTCTCAATTTTGTATTTACAGCAGCAATCATTCTTTTCACCAAGCGCATCCTTAATGGATTATCTAATTTTTTTGAACTAGACTGCACTCTTAGATTTAAAAATTCTTCTTTTAAGTCGACCTTTTTTTGCTTTAATTCTTCTAAAGAAAGCTCTCTTAATTCTTTAAACTTCACACTAGCCCTCTTTCTCGAGAAACAAATTTTGTCTTAATAGGTAACTTATAAGAAGTTAACCTCATTGCTTCTTTAGCCACTTCTTTAGAAACTCCCGACAATTCAAAAAGCATGCGACCAGGCCTTACTACCGCTACCCAAAACTCAGGAGACCCCTTTCCTTTTCCCATACGAGTTTCAGCTGGTTTTTTAGTTACTGGCTTATCTGGAAATACTCTAATCCAAATCTTCCCTCCTCTTTTAATATGACGAGTCATAGCAATTCGCGCTGCTTCTATCTGACGAGCAGTAATCCAAGCTGGTTCCAAAGCTTGTAAGCCATATTCTCCAAAATTAATGGCACAACCAGAAAGACTTTTTCCTTTCATTCTACCTCTGTGAAGTTTTCGATACTTCACTCTTTTAGGCATTAACATTATACTTTCACTTCCTCTTCTTGACTTTCTTCTTCCTCAATCTCTTCAATAGTCTCTTTAATTATTTCTTCCTGCTTATCTTCCTTATCTTCTAAGTCTTCCACCTTTTCTTTGTTTGTTTCTTTTTCCACTAACTTTTGTAACTTACTTTCTTCTTGGCTTTCTAATTCCTCTAACTTTACCTTCTTTTCTTTTAAAATAATTTCACCTTTAAATATCCAAACCTTAACACCTACTTGTCCATAAGTGGTAGTAGCCTCACTAAACCCATAATCAATATCAGCTCTTATGGTATGGAGAGGCAACCTCCCTTCTCGATACCATTCAGTCCGGGCAATGGCTGCACCCCCTAATCTACCTGAACACATCACCTTTATTCCTAAAGCACCTGCTTTTAAGGCAGCCGTTATTGCTCTCTTCATAGCTCTCTTATAAGATACTCTTTTCACAAGTTGTTGAGCAATAACTTGTGAAACTACCATCGCCTCTAACTCCGCCTTCTTAATCTCAACTACATCTAAAGTTATTTCTTTACTACTTAGGCTTTCTAACTCCTTTTTTAATTTCTCTATCTCACTCCCACTTCGCCCAATAACAACTCCCGGACGAGCAGTATGAATAACTACCCTTAACTTTTGCCCACTTCTTTCTAAAATAACCTTAGAAATATTAGCAGTTTTAAGTCTTTCTTCTACCTTCCTTCTAATCCTTAAATCTTCCTGCAAAGCTTCCGTATAACCTTTTTTAAGGCACCATTTTGATTGCCAGTCATAAATATAACCTACTCGAAATCCATAAGGATGAACCTTTTGCCCCATAATTAATCTTCCTTTTCTTAATCTTCTAAAACTACCGTAACTACCATAACATGATCAATTATTTTAAGAAGACCTTCTTCCCACTTTAACTTCCTTTTTTTAATCTTCTAAAACTACCGTAACTACCATAACATGATCAATTATTTTAAGAAGACCTTCTTCCCACTTTAACTTCCTTTTTTTAATCTTCTAAAACTACCGTAATATGGCTTGTTCTTTTTAAGATTCTATTAGCTCTACCCATAGCTCGAGGTTGAATCCTCTTAATCATTGGTCCCCCATCAGCATAGCACAATTTTATCCGCATATTATTTACATCTACTTCCTTTCTTTTATTAGCAGCATTAAAAGAAGCAGACTTTAATACTTTAGCCAATAAGTAAGCGGCCTTCTTAGGAGTATATTTTAAGATATTAGTTGCCTCTCTTACTTTTTTGCCTTTGATTAAATCAATAACCTGCCTTACCTTTCTAGGAGATATTCTTATATATTTACCTATGGCTTTGGCTTCCACGTTTTTATACCTTCCTCACTTTAGAGTAGTCTTTTTTTCAGATTTTTTATGTCCCCGAAAAGTCCGAGTATGAGAAAACTCTCCTAATTTATGACCCACCATATTCTCCGTAATAAAGACGGGAATAAACTTTTTGCCATTATGAACTGCAAACGTATAACTTATCATCTCTGGAAAGATGGTGGATCTTCGAGACCAAGTCTTTATTACCTTCTTCTCTCCTGCCTTAGACATATCTTCAACCTTCTTTAATAATTTCACATCTGCATAAGGTCCTTTTTTCAGCGATCTACCCATAATCTCCTCTTTACTTCTTTCGTCGTTTAATAATCATCTTCTCGGTAGTCTTATTATTCCTAGTCTTATATCCTTTGGTAGGCTTTCCCCATGGCGTACAAGGATGCCTTCCTCCTGAACTCTTCCCTTCACCTCCACCCAAAGGATGATCTACGGGATTCATAGCTACACCTCTTACCGTAGGACGAATTCCTAAATGACGAGACCTACCAGCTTTTCCTATAGATATATTTTCATGATCTAAATTACCTACCTGCCCTATGGTAGCCATACAATTCAAATGCACCATTCTTACTTCTCCCGAAGGAAGTTTAATATACCCGTAATTTCCTTCTTTAGCCATTACTTGGGCTACGCTACCTGCGCTTTTAGCTAATTGCCCCCCTTTTTTTTCTCTTAATTCTATATTATGAATATTTGTACCAGTAGGAATACTTTTTAAAGGAAGAGCATTTCCTGCTTTTATTTCTACTTTTTCTCCTGCCACCACCACATCTCCTTTAATTAATCCTTCTGGGGCTAAGATATACCTCTTCTCTCCATCTAAGTAATTTAAAAGAGCAATATTAGCTGAACGATTAGGATCGTATTCAATTGAAACCACTTTAGCCGGGATATCAAATTTATCTCGTTTGAAATCAATAACTCGATAAAGTCTTTTGTGTCTCCCCCCTTTATGCCAAATAGTAATTCGTCCTTTATTGTTTCTTCCGGCAGAGTATTTTACTACTTTTAACAAAGACCTTTCAGGTTTAGTCTTATCTAATCCTTTATTATCTACAGCCGACATTCCTCTTCGCCCAGGAGTAACTGGTTTATAATACTTTATACCCATCTTCTATCTTTACACTCCTAATTATACTTTACACTCTTGAAAATCAGTCGGTATTATTTCCTATGTCCGGTTTTCATTAATAATTACTATATCTTCATAGTAACCGTGCTAAAGACTTATTAAATTGCAAATTTAGTATTTTAAATTTAAAACTTACAATTTGTAATGATAAATTTACAATGAATAATCCCTTTTTTATATCTTTTTCATGCCCCTAAATTTATAACTTCACCTTCTTTTAAGGTAACTATTGCTTTTTTCCAATCTGAAGTCTTTCCTGCTTTATGTCTAATTCTTTTAAATTTTCCATATTGAATTAAGGTATTTACTTTTAATACTTTTACCTTAAAATAGTCCTCTATTGCTTTTTTAATCTCTATCTTATTAGCTTTGATACTTACTTCAAAAACATACTTGTTTTCTTTTAATAAATCAGTAGCTTTCTCTGTAATAATAGGTTTGATAATTATTTTTTCTGTTTCAGATTTCACTCTGGATACCCCTGAATTTTATCTAACGCCTTCTTAGTAAATAACATTTCTGGAAATAATAAAATTTCGTAGGCATTAAGATCGTTAACTTTGATTACTTTTATTCCTTTAATATTTCGAAAAGGAACCACTACCCTTTCTTCTCCTTCTCCCACTACAATTAAAACTTTTTTTAGTCTTAAATTTAAATTAGAAAGAATATTTGCGGCTTCTTTAGTTTTAAAACTTTCAAAGCTAAATTCATTAATAACTTTTATTTTCTGGTTTAAAATCTTATCTGATAAGGACATATATAAAGCTTTTTTCTTAACCTTGGCAGGTAACTTTCCGTAATAATCCTTAGGGAGGGGTCCAAAAACAGTCCCTCCTCCTCTCCAAAGAGGACTACGAATACTACCCACTCGAGCTCTACCAGTTCCTTTTTGTTTCCACAACTTCCTTCCGCTTCCAGAAACTAACCCTCTTGTCTTACTTGAAGCCGTACCAAGGCGTCTGTTATTTAAATAGCCTTTTATTACCTCATGTAAAACAGGTATAACCACTTTATGATTAAAGACTTCCTCGATTAAACTCACCTTTTCTGTTACTTCACCTTTATTATTCAAAACTTCAACAGAAAACCCTACTCTCTTCTCTTGAATTTCACTTTTATTATTTAAGACTTCAACTTCCAAAATCTTCTCCTTAGAAAACTTAACCTTATCTTAAAATCTCAAATTTCTTTATATCTCTTTATCTCCACTAATCCATTGGCATTTCCTGGAACTGCTCCTCTTACCAAGACTAAATTTTTCTCCAAGTTAACCTTTATTACTTTAAGTTTAGTTACGGTAAACCTTTTTCCTCCTTTTCTTCCAGGAAGCTTAGTACCTTTAAAGACTCTAGAAGGATCAGAACTACCTTGTCCAATAGAACCTGGAGCTCGATGAAACATAGAACCATGAGAAGCCTTTCCTCCTTTGAATCCCCAACGTTTAACTACTCCCGTAAAACCTTTTCCTTTGGTCGTTCCAGTTATATTAACTATTTCTCCTTCTTTAAAAAGATCTACCTTTACTTCTTGACCTACTTCATAATTACTTAAATCTGCCATCCTAAATTCACGTAAGTGTCTAAGTAAACCTACCTTAGCTTTCTTCAGATGACCTATTTTAGGCTTATTAAGTAATTTTTCTTTGGTCTCTTCATATCCTAATTGGACAGCATTATATCCATCATCATCCATAGTCTTCTTTTGAACCACATAGCAAGGTCCTACTTTTATTACCGTGACAGGAACCATCTCACCTTGCTCGATAAATATATGTGTCATCCCTATCTTTCTTCCTAACAAACCAATCATCTTCTCATCCTTAACCTTTTTTAAATCTTTATCTCTGCTTCAATCCCTGAAGATAATTCTAATTTCATAAGAGCATTTATAGTATCCATAGTAGGTTCAAGAATATCTATCAATCTTTTATGCACCCTCATCTCAAACTGCTCTCTAGATTTCTTATCTACATGCGGAGATCTAAGTACCGTATATCGGCTTATTTCAGTTGGCAAAGGGATAGCCCCTACTACTTTACTGCCACTTCGCTTTACTGTCTTAATAATATCCTTTATTGATTGATCTAATAACCGAGAATCATACGAACTTAACTTTATTCTAATTTTTTGAGACATCTTCTCCTCTAACTACTCTATTATCTCTGTAATCACTCCTGCCCCTATTGTTCTTCCACCTTCACGAATGGCAAAGCGAAGCTCTTTTTCCATAGCAATAGGAGTAATTAATTCAGCGGTCATATTA